>NZ_JBHVWC010000052.1:0-76261 GCF_042882445.1 Kitasatospora sp. NPDC058218
GCGATAGCCGGGCCATCGTCCTGCCCACCACCAGCCCCACAAGCCGAAACGGCCCGCCGGATGAACCGACGGACCGTCACGAAAGATCGAGGCTAGACAAGTCCAATCGTTGCAGGTCAGCAGCACTCTCCGCTTATTTGATCAAGACCCGGACCAGCCCCGCTCGCCAGGGCGCGAGGTTAGCCGTTTTCCCGGCCCGGCAGGGGCGCACCCTCCAGGAAGGCGTGATAGGTCTCGACGGCTTCCGGCTCGATTTCAGGGTTGGAGGGGCCGTAGCGGGTGTCGGTGCGGTCCCGCTTCGGCCCGGAGACCCAGAACTCCTCGCCGGTCTGCACGTCGTAGAAGTTCGCATCGAACATCGCCCCTGCCCGGCGCAGTGTCCTCCCGTGAAAGTACGCAGTGCTCCAGGTCTTCGAGAAGTCCAGCCACCCGATCCACGAGGGTCCGCGGTCGGTGGCGTAACCAGTCTTCAACTGCACGAACATGAGACGTCGAGGCATACGCTCAGGGTCCTACACAGACCGCGCCAGTGACCAGCTATTTTGCGAGCGCCTACGAGACCCCGCGCCACCGCCGACAAGGGCTCGGACAGGTGGGTACAGCAATACGGCCCCATGCGCTCGTTCACCTGGAGAGTGCTCTTTCCTTATAGCGGACAAGACCCCTGATAAGTCCCATCGTTGCAGGTCAAAAGCGCTTTCTGCCTATTTGATCAAGACCCGGACAAACCCGCTCGTGAAAGCCCGAGGCTAAGGCGGGGGGCGCGGCGGGGGATGAAGCCCGGAGGGCGGTGTCAGGGGCGCCGATGATGTTCTCCCACTACCCGTCAGTACGTTGCCCGCGCGTCATGCAAGATGATCTACCGGACCAGGCTCCCCTCCAAGGGCGAATTCCGCAGATTGATCACAACTCAATACGCGCCCCAGTGTTCTGCCCCACGCCCGCGCACCGACCGCATCCGGCGGCTTGGCCGACGCCGCTCCCGCTGGTCGGGCCGCAATGCCGTGCGGGGCCCCTCGCGCTCGTCGACGTGAGGGGCCCCGGCAATCAGCGTACGGCGGCGCGGCGGGTGGGCTCGTGTCCTGTTCGACTCCTGTCGTTCCCAGGTGCCGCCCGTCCGCGTGTCCCCGCTGGCGCGGGGCCCCGGCGGCCCCGTGGCGGTCAGTCCAGGGCGAGGGCGTCCAGGTAGACCCAGGCGCCCTCGTGGCGGACGAACCGGCTGTGCTCGGTGAGGATCCCCTGGTCGCGGCCCTCGGTGTAGTGGGCGCGGAAGGCGACGGTGCCCTCGGCGTGGAAGCGGCCGCCGTCGGTGGTGGAGAGCACCTCCAGCCGGGTCCAGCGCAGCGCGGGGTCGAAGTCGACCGAGTCCGGCCGGGTGTCGGGGTGCCAGGAGCGGAGCAGGTACGCCTCGTCGTGGGCGGCGAAGGCGCTGAAGCGCGAGCGCATCAGGGCCTCCGCGGTCGGCGCCGCGGTCAGGCCCCGGTGGTAGCGGCCGCAGCAGTCGCCGTAGGCGGCGGGCAGGCCGCAGGGGCAGGGCGAGGAGGGCAGCAGGCGGGGCGCGGGGGCGGCGGCGCGGGGCGCGGGGCGGCGTCGGGACATGGCGTCCATTCTCACCCCTCGCGGGGGTGTCGCCGCCCCGGCCCGTCGCCCTGGCGCTCCGCCGGGCGCCGGGTGCCCGGATCCTCCGGGAATCCTCCGGTACCGGCGTCGGGGCGGGATGCCCGCGCGGTCCGGGGACCGGCCTGAGATGTGTGCAATCCGTGAGGACGGGACCCTGCCGTGAAGGAGTCGGCGACCGGGGGGCCGAGCGGGCGAACGGGTCGCGTGCGGCGGTCGCCGGCGGTGTCGCTGCCCGGGCAAATGACAAGGTCAGGTCAATATGAGAAGCATCGAAGCTCCTTTGCCCGCCTCGGAGCTGATGTCCCGTCGGTCGCTGTGAAGACCGTATCGGCAGCGCGCGCCCATGTCACGGGTCTCGACAATCCGTAGGAAATCGTCGACGAACCGTCACGCTGCGTACCGCTAGGGGGTGATCGGCAGGTGATCTTTCCGGCATATCGAACAAGTGACGGAGATGTGCTGGTCATCCGGAGACCTTTACCCCACCATCTCCGAGGGCACACCGCCCATTTCCAGCCGACCACAAGTCGGCGCAGGGCCATCCCTCAGGAGAGTTGATGAGTTCGACGGGACTTCCTCCACTGGATCCGACGGCATCGCTGGCCGATCTGGTCGACGCACAGGCCGACCGGACACCCGGGGCCACGGCCGTGATCGACGGCGACCGCCGTCTGACCTACCGTGAACTTTCCACCGCCGTCGACGCGGTGGCCGGCCGACTGGCCGCCGCCGGCGTGCGCGCCGAAACCCTGGTGGCGGTCTGCCTCCCGCGGACGGCGGACCTCGTGATCGCGCTGCTGGCGGTACTGCGCGCGGGCGGCGCGTACGTGCCGCTCGACCCGGCCTACCCGCAGGACCGGCTGGAGCTGGTGATCGGCGACGCGCAGGCGCCCGTCGTCCTCACCGACCGCGCACACGAGCACCTGCTGGCCGGCTCGGGCGCGACCCTGCTGTACACCGACGCCGAGAGCCCCCGCGCGCCGCTCGCCCCGGGCGGCGGTGCCGACGCCCTCGCCTACGTCCTCTACACCTCCGGCTCCACCGGCCGGCCCAAGGGCGTCGCGGTCACCCAGCGCGGCGTCAACGCGATGCTCCGCTGGGCCGCGCGGACCTACGGCCCGGCCGACGTCGCCGGCGTGCTGTTCGGTACCTCGGTCTGCTTCGACATCTCGGTCTACGAGCTGTTCTTCCCGCTCGCCGTCGGCGGCACGGTCGTGGTCGCCGAGAACGTCCTCGCGCTGCCCGAGCTGCCCGCCCGCGACGAGGTGACCCTGGTCAACACCGTGCCGAGCGCCATGGCGGCTCTGCTGCGCGGGGACGGTCCCCCCGGCGGCAGGGGCCTGCCGGGCGGCGTCCGCGTGGTCAATCTGGCGGGCGAGGCGCTGCCGCGCCGGCTGGCCGACCAGGTCTACGGGGAGCCGCAGGTCGAGCGGCTGTACAACCTCTACGGGCCGACCGAGGACACCGTCTACTCCACCTGGTCGCTGGTCGGCCGGGGAGGGAGCGGCGAGCCCCTGATCGGCCGCCCGCTGCCCGGCACCACCGGCCACGTGCTCGACGAGCGGCGGACCGCCGTGCCGGACGGCGGCATCGGTGAGCTGTACCTCTCCGGCGAGGGCCTCGCCCGCGGCTACCACGGCCGCCCGGACCTCACCGAGGAGCGGTTCGTCACCGTGGGCGGCGAGCGCTGCTACCGCACCGGCGACCTGGTGCGCCGCCTGCCGGGCGGAGAGCTGGAGTACCACGGCCGCGCCGACCACCAGGTGAAGGTGCGCGGCTTCCGGGTCGAACTGGGCGAGATCGAGGCGGTGCTCGCCACCCACCCGGCCGTCGAGGCCGCCGCCGCCGTCGTCCAGCACGACGAGGCCGGCGCCTACCTGGCCGCCTTCGTCCAGCCCGGGCCCGGCGTCGCCGAGCCGAGCGCGGCCGACCTGCGCGCCCACTGCGCCGCCGCGTTGCCGGGCTACATGGTGCCGCTGGCCGTCGGCGTGCTCGACCGCCTACCGCTGACGCCCAACGGCAAGACCGACCGCAGGGCGCTGCCGCCCGTCGCCCGGAGCCGGGGCGGCCAGGAGCTGTTCGTCGCGCCCCGCACCCCGGTCGAGACCGGGATCGCCGAGCTCTGGCAGCAGCTGCTCGGAGTCCCGCAGGTCGGCGTGCACGACGTCTTCCTCGACCTCGGCGGGCACTCGCTGCTCGCCGCCGGACTGCTCGCCCGGATCGAGCGCGCGTACGGCACCCGCGTCCCGCTGGCCGAGTTCTTCGCCGCGCCGACCGTCGCCGCGCTCGCCGTCCGGGTCGCCAACGGCGGCGGCGGCCGCCCCTCCGTGGCCCCGCCCGTGCGGGAGGCCGCGCTGCCCGCCCGCCCCACCGGCTTCCAGCGCGAACTCTGGCTGCACGAGACCATGCACCCCGGCAGCCCGCTCTACAACGTGCCGATGCGGATCCGCGCCGTCGGCGCGCTGGACCGCGCCGCGCTCGGCCGGGCGCTGAGCGAGGTGGTCAGCCGGCACGAGGTGCTGCGCACCGCGCTCGCCGGCCAGGACGGCGCGGTGACCGCCGAGATCCGCCCGCCGTACCCCGTCGACGTCCCGCTGCTCGACCTCACCGGCGCCGGCGAGGAGGCCCTTGACGCCGCGCTGCGCGACCAGGCCGCCCGGCCGCTGGACCTCGCCGAGGGCCGGCTGCTGCGCGCCGTCGCCGTGCGCACCGGGGACGACCGGCACGAGCTGCTGATCACCGTCCACCACGCGGCGATGGACGGCTGGGCCGCCGGGCTGCTGCTGGCCGAGCTCGGCCGCGCCTACCAGGACGGCGAACTCGCCGAGCCGGACCTGCAGTTCTCCGACATCGCCCGGTGGGAGGAGCGCGCCGACGCGGCCGCCCGGGACGGCGCGATGCGCTGGGGCGAGGGGCTGCTCGGGCTCGACGCCGACCAGCACCTGCCCGGCGACCGCCCGCACCCCAACCCGCACGACATCGCCGGCCGGCGGATCGCCCGCCGGCTCGACGCCGAGCTGGTCGGCTCCGCCGAACGTTGGGCCGCCCAGGAGGGCGCAAGCCTCTACATGGCGGTGCTGGCCGCGCTCGGCGGCGTCCTGCACCGCTACACCGGCCGGACCGACCTCGCGGTCCTCAGCCCGTTCTCGGTCCGTCCGGTGCCCGAGCTGGAGGAGGTGCTCGGCTCCTTGATCAACACCGTCGCGCTCCGCTTCGACGTGGCCGGCACCGACACCTTCCGTGAGCTGGTCGCCCGCGTGCGCCCGGTGGTGCTGGAAGCCGCCGAGCACAGCGGCTACCCGTTCCTGGAGCACACCCGCCGGGTCGGCGGCTCCGGCGGCCTGACCGCCTCGCCGATCGCCCAGGTGCTGCTCGCGGTCCAGAACCACCCGGTGGCCGGGATCGAACTCCCCGGCCTCAGCCTGCAGTTCGTCGCCGAGGTGTGCAACAGCACGGCGAAGACCGACCTCTCGCTGTTCCTGGAGTTCCCGGCCGAGGGCCCGCTGCTCTCCGCGGAGTACCGCACCTCGCGTTACGACGAGCGGTCCGTCCGGGCCGCGCTCGACCATCTGGTGGCGCTGCTCGCCACCGCGGTCGCCGAACCGGACCGCCCGCTGGGCGAGTTGGCGATGCTCTCGGCCGCCGACCCGGCGACTCGGGAGCCCGCCCAGGGCGTCGGGGCACCGCTGCCCGACCTCCGACTGCACGAGCTGGTCGCCGCCCAGGCCGCCCGCACCCCGGACGCGGTGGCCGTCTCCGCCGCCGACGGCGTCCTCGACTACGCCGGACTCGACGCCACCGCCGGCCGGTTGGCACACCTGCTGGCCGAGCACGGCGCCGGCCCCGGCACGCTGGTGGCGGTCGCCGTCCGGCGCGGTCGGCTGCTGCCCGCCGCCCTGCTCGGCGTACTGCGCAGCGGCGCCGCCTACCTGCCGCTCGACGTCGACCAGCCGCTCGCCCGCAACCGGGCGGTGCTCGACGACGCCGGCGTCACCCTGCTGGTCGCCGAGCGGGCCACCGCCGGGGACGACCTGCTCGACGGGCGGACCACCGTCCTGGTCGACGGCCCGCAGGCGGCAGCGGCTCCGCAGGCGCCGGCCGTCGCGGTCGGCCCGGAGGACCGCGCCTACCTGCTGTACACCTCCGGCTCCACCGGTACGCCCAAGGGCGTCGCCGTCCCGCACCGCGCGATCGTCAACTTCCTCACCTCGATGGGCCGCGAACCCGGCCTCACCGTGCACGACGTGATGGCCGCCGTCACCACCGTCACCTTCGACATCGCCGGCCTGGAACTCTGGCTGCCGCTGGTCACCGGCGCCCGGGTGGAGATCGCCGACCGCGCCACCGCCACCGACGGCCACGCGCTGGCCGACTGGCTGGAGCGGCGCGCGGTCACCCACTTCCAGGCCACCCCCGCCACCTGGCGGATGCTGCTGGAGGCCGACTGGCCCGGTAGACCCGGCCTGACCGCGCTCTGCGGCGGTGAGGCGCTCACCGCCGACCTCGCCGAGGCCCTGCTCAAGCGCACCGACACGCTCTGGAACCTCTACGGCCCCACCGAGACCACCGTCTGGTCCACGATCCAGCGGGTCACCCCCGAACTCGCCGCCCACAGCGGCGTGGTGGCGCTCGGTGCACCCATCGCCAACACCCGGCTGCACCTGCTCGACACCGGCGGCCGGCCTGTCCCGGTCAACGGCATCGGCGAGCTCTGCATCGCCGGTGACGGCGTCGCGCTCGGCTACCACGGTCGCCCCGACCTCACCGCGGAGCGCTTCGTCCCCGAGCCCGGCGGCCCGGAGGGCGCGCTGATGTACCGCACCGGGGACCTCGCCTGCCGCCGCGCGGACGGCCGGCTGGAGTACCACGGCCGGACCGACGCCCAGGTCAAGCTGCGCGGCTTCCGGATCGAACTCGGCGAGATCGAGGCCGCGCTGACCGCCGTCCCCGGCGTCACCGCCGGCGCCGCCCGACTGTCCGACGGCCCGGCCGGCCCCGTCCTCGCGGGGTACGCCGTCACCGACGGCACCGTCGGGGAGGACGCGCTGCGCACGGCCCTCGCCGAGCGGCTGCCCGACTACATGGTGCCCGCCGCGCTCGTCCTGCTCGACCGGCTGCCGCTGACCCCCGGCGGCAAGGTCGACCGGGCCGCGCTGCCCGTTCCCCGGTCGGGCGGCGCCGGAGCCCCGCCCGAGGGCGACTGCGAGGAGCTGCTGGCCGACCTCTGGCAGGAGGTGCTCGGTCTGGAGCAGGTCTCCCGGCACGACGACTTCTTCTTGCTCGGCGGCCACTCGCTGCTCGCCACCCGGCTGGCCGCCCAGGTCCGCGACACCTTCGAGATCGACCTGCCGCTGCGCACCGTCTTCGAGGCCCGCACCCTGGCCGCGATGGCACGCCGAATAGAGGAGCGACTGCTCGCCGACATCGACGAGATCGAGGACAGCGAAGACATCGCCGACATCGACGAGACGGCCGGGACGGCCGGCATCGACGGCACCGAGGACGCACCGGGCGGCAAGGACGCCACCGGCGCACTGACGGGGGAGACGGCATGACCGACCAGCACACCAGCGACGACCGGCCGGACCAGGAAGCCAGACATCAGGAGGCCAGACGCCAGGAGCTGCTCCGCCGCCGGCTCGCCAAGGCCAAGGCCGCGAAGGCCGCCAAGGACGCCGGCGCCGCCGAGCCGCCCCGACAGGGCATCGCGCCCCGCCCCGAGGGCGCCCCGGCGCCGCTCTCCTCGGCCCAGCGCCGGATGTGGTTCCTCGCCCAGTACGAGCCCGACAGCGCGGCCTACCACATCCCGCTCGCCCTCCACCTCGTCGGCGACCCCGACGCGGACGCCCTCGGCGCCGCGCTCACCGACGTCATCGACCGGCACGAGGTGCTGCGCACCGTCTACCCCACCGTCGACGGGGACGTCCGGCCCGAGCTGCTGGAAGCCGCGCGGTTCAGCCTCGCCACCGTCGACGCCACCGCCGACCCCGACGCCGAGAGCACCGCCGGCGCCACCGCCACCGACCGCTTGGAGGCCCGGCTGGAGGAGGACGCCCGCCGTCCGTTCGACCTCGCCACCGAGCTGCCGGTCCGCGCCACCCTGCTGCGCACCGCCGAGGGCGCCGTACTGAGCCTGGTGCTGCACCACATCGCCGCCGACGGCTGGTCGATCGGCGTGCTCTTCACCGACCTCGCCACCGCCTACGCGGCCCGCCGGCAGGGCCGCGCACCGGCCTTCGAGCCGCTGCCCCTCCAGTACGCCGACGTGGCGCACTGGCAGCAGACCGAGCTGGCCGAGGAGCTGGCCCGCCAGCAGGCCTGGTGGCAGGAGCGCCTGCGCGGTGCCACCGCCACCGTCACCGTGCCCACCGACCGGGCTCGGCCGGCCGTGGCGGGCACCCGGGGCGAGCGGCTCACCGCCGGCTTCGGTGCCGAGCGCACCCGCCGGATCCGGGCACTCGCGGAGCAGACCGGCACCACCGTCTACATGGTCCTGCTCGCCGCCCTGCAGACCGTGCTGTCCCGCTACACCGGCGCGGAGGACGTCGTCGTCGGCACACCCGTCGCCGGACGCACCCGCAGCGAGACGGAGCCCCTGGTCGGCTGCTTCGTCAACACCCTGGCGATGCGCACCGACCTCTCCGGCGACCCGAGCGTGCGGCAACTGCTGGAGCGGGTCCGGGAGGGCACGCTCGGTGCCTTCGGCCACCAGGACCTGCCGTTCGAGCGGCTGATCGACGCCCTCGGTCTGGAGCGCGAACTCGCGCACACCCCGCTCTTCCAGGTCATGCTCAACGTCCACAACCAGGCCGAGGCCACCCTCGACCTGCCCGGGCTGCGGGTCGACTGGCGGCCGGTCGGCACCGACACCGCCAAGTTCGACCTCTCCGTCGCCGTCGTCGACCAGGGCCGCGAACTCAGCGCCGACCTGGTCTGGCGCACCGAGCTGTACGACGAGCCGACCGTCCGGCGGCTCTTCGGCCACCTCACCACCGTGCTCGACGCGATGGCGCAGGCCCCCGACCGCCCGCTCGCCGAGCTGCCGCTGCTCACCCCCTCCGAGCAGCGCCGGCTCGCCGACTGGGACGCCACCCAGCGCGACTGGGACCTCGGTGCCACCCTGCACGAACTGGTCGAGGAGCAGGCCCGGCGCACCCCCGACGCGCCGGCCGTCCGCGGCGCCGACGGCGTCCTCGACTACGCCGAACTCGACAACCGCGCCAATGCGTTGGCCCACCGCCTGCGTGCGCTCGGAGTCGGCCCGGACCGCCCGGTCGGGCTGCTGGTCGAGCGCTCGGCCGCTCTGGTCGTCGGCATGCTCGGCATCCTCAAGGCCGGCGGCGCCTACCTGCCGCTCGACCCGGTCTACCCGGACGAGCGGATCCGTGCGCTGCTGGCGGCCGCCGGGGCCGCCGCCGTGGTCACCACCGAGGACCTGGCCGGCCGGGTAGACGGGGCCCCGGTCGTCGTCCCGGAGCCGCTCACCACCCCGGTGGCGCCGTGCCCGGCCCCCGAGGTCGAGGTCGGCCCGGGCAACCTCTGCTACCTCGTCTTCACCTCCGGCTCCACCGGAGCGCCCAAGGGCGTCGCCGTGGAGCACCGCAACTTCCGCAACTACCTGCACGGGCTGCGCGAGCGGATCGGCGGCGACCAGCAGGGCTGGAACTGGGCGCTGGTCTCGACCTTCGCCGCCGACCTCGGCACCACCAACGTGTTCGGCGCGCTCACCGGCGGCGGCTGCCTGCACCTGCTCACCCGTGACCAGGCCACCGACCCGGACGCCTTCGCCGACTACGCGGCCGCGCACCGGATCGACGCGATGAAGCTCGTCCCCAGCCACCTGGAGGGTCTCGCGGCCCACGGCGCCGGGCTCGGCGGGATCCTCCCCGGCCGGCTGCTGATCTGTGCCGGCGAGGCCCTGCGGCCCGACCTGGTGGCCCGGATCCGCGCCGCCCGCCCCGACCTGCTGCTGCACAACCACTACGGTCCGACCGAGACCACGGTGTCGATGCTCGGCGCCCCCGTCCCGGCCGACCTCGGGGACGCCGCCACCGCGCCGCTCGGCCTGCCCTTCGGCAACGTCGGCGCCCACGTCCTCGACGCCCGGCAACGCCCGGTACCGGTCGGTGTCCCCGGTGAGCTGTACGTCTCCGGCGCCGGCGTGGCCCGCGGCTACCTCGGCCGGGACGACCTCACCGAGGAGCGGTTCGTCCAGGTGAACGGCCGCCGCAGCTACCGCACCGGCGACCTCGTCCGGCGCCGGGAGGACGGCGCCGTCGAGTTCCTCGGCCGGATCGACCACCAGGTCAAGATCCGCGGCTTCCGGGTCGAGATCGGCGAGGTGGAGGCCGAACTCACCAGCCGTCCGCAGGTCCGTGAGGCCGTCGTGGTGGCCCGGGGCGAGGGCGCCGCCCGCACCCTGGTCGGGTACCTGGTGCCCGCCGACCCGGCGGCCGCCCCCGACCCGGCCGAGCTGCGGGCCGCGCTGCGCACCCGGCTGCCCGACTACATGGTGCCCGCCGCCCTGGTCGTGCTCGACGCCCTGCCGCTGAACGCCAACGGCAAGGTCGACCGGGCCGCGCTGCCCGAGCCGGTAGCCGTCCAACCGGCCTCGGGCGGCGGTGAGTTGTCCTCCGAGAGCGAGCACGAGGTGGCCGCCGCCTACCGGGCGGTGCTGGTCGTCGACGACATCGGCGCGGCGGACGACTTCTTCGCGCTCGGCGGTGACTCCTTCTCCGCCGTGCACGCCGCCCGGCTGATCGGCCGCGGCCTCTCGGTGATCGACCTGTTCCAGCACCCCACCGTCCGCGAACTCGCCGCACTGCTCGACGCCAGGGCCGCCGGCACCGGGGACACCGGGCCGCGCACCCTGCTGCACAAGCTCACCCGCGGCAGCGCGCCCGCCGAGGTGAGCGTGGTCTGCGTCCCGTACGGCGGCGGCAGCCCGATCACCTTCCAGCCGCTCGCCGACGCGCTGCCGGCCGGCCACCGCCTGTACGCCGTCGAGCTGCCCGGGCACGATCCGAGCCGGCCCGACGACGACCTCGTCGAACTCGACACCCTGGCCGACCGGTTGACCGAGCAGATCACCGAGCGGATCGAGGGCCCGGTGGTGCTCTACGGCCACTGCCTCGGCGGTGCGCTCGCCACCGCGCTCGGCTCCCGGCTGGAGGCGGCCGGCGTCGACCTGCGCGGCGTCGCCCTCGGCGGGACGTTCCCGGCTGCCCGGCTGCCCGGCCGGTTCGCCGAGTGGATGGCCAAGCGGCTGCCCGGCGACCGGATGCTCTCCAACCGCTCCTACCTCGACTACCTGCGCGCCATGGGCGGCTTCACCGACGTCTACGACCAGGACGAACAGGACTTCCTGGTACGGGCGTTGCGCCACGACGTCCGACAGGCCGAGGAGTTCTACACCGGCGCGTACGGGGACGCCCGCCCGGCGCGGATCGCCGCACCGATCCTCTGCGTGGTCGGCGAGAAGGACCGCGCCACCCTGCTGTACGAGGAGCGGTACGCCGAGTGGGAGCACTTCGGTGACGCCGTCGACCTGGCCGTGATCCCGCGCGCCGGGCACTACTTCCTCAAGCATCAGGCCGACGAACTCGCCCGGGTGATCGCCGAGTTCACCGCGACCGGCGCGGTGGCCGAGCAGGTCGCGGCCAAGCGGCCGGCGGCCCGGGCCGAGTTGGGCACCTTCGCCAAGGTGGCGATCGGCCAGTTCGTCTCGATGATCGGCACCAGCCTCTCCACCTTCGCCCTCGGGGTCTGGGTCTACCAGCAGACCGGCTCGGCCTTCGACTTCGCGATGATCTCGGTGGTCGCGGTGCTGCCCGCCGTCCTGCTGCTGCCGATCGCGGGTGCGCTCGCGGACCGGATCGACCGCCGCAAGATCATGATCGTCACGGACACGGTGGCCGCGGCCGCCATGCTCTCGCTCGGCGGCCTGCTCTGGGCCGACCTCCTGGAGGTCTGGCACATCTACCTGGTGGCCAGCATCGGGTCGGTCTGCTCGGCCTTCCAACGCCCCGCCTACCTGGCCGCGATCACCCAGCTGGTGCCCAAGCGCTACCTCGGGCAGGCCAACGGCCTCGCCCAACTCGGCACCGGTGCGGGCGACATGATGGCCGTGCTGGCCGGCGGTGTGCTGGTCTCGCTGATCGGCCTGCACGGTGTGGTGCTCTTCGACATGGCGACCTTCCTGACCGGGGTCACCTGCCTGCTGCTGGTGCGCTTCCCGGACGCGATGTTCGACAAGCAGGAGGAGCCGCTGCTGCGCGAGGTGGTCACCGGCTGGCGCTACATCGTGCGGCGGCACAGCCTGGTCGCGATGGTGGTCTTCTTCGTGGTCTTCAACTACCTGTTCGCCGTCGCGACGGTGCTGGTCACCCCGATGGTGCTGGCCGGCGGGTCGGCCGTACAGCTCGGTGTGATCACCGCCGTCGGCGGCGTCGGCGCGATGACCGGCGCGCTGGTGATGGCCCTGTGGGGCGGCACCCGGCGGCGCGCGGTCGGCATGATCGGCTTCACCTCGGTGGTCGGTGTCGCCGCGATCGTGACCGGCTGCCGCCCGCAGGCCGCGCTCACCGCCTGCGGTCTCTTCGGCCTCTGGGCGGCGCTGATGATCCTCAACTCGCACTGGATGGCGCTGATCCAGACCAAGGTCGGGATGGAGCTGCAGGGCCGGGTGCTGGCCACCAACCAGATGCTCGCGATGTCGATGATGCCGCTCGGCTTCCTCACCGCCGGACCGCTCTCCGACCAGGTCTTCGAGCCGCTGATGCGACCGGGCGGTGCGCTCGCCGACTCCGTCGGCCTGGTGCTCGGCACCGGCCCGGGCCGCGGCGCGGGCCTGCTGCTCGTCCTGGTCGGCATCGTCCTGGCGGTCTGGGGGCTGCTCGGCCTCGCCTACCGGCCGCTGCGCCTGATCGAGGACCTGCTGCCGGACGCCCTGCCGGACGCCGAGATCGGTGACAAGGACGCCATCCAGGCCGAGGCGGACCGCCTGCTGGCGCTGACCGAGGCAGCCAGGGCGGCCGGTGCGGCCGGTTCGGGCGGGCTTGCAGCGGCGGCGCGGGTGCCCCGGCCGGTCCGGGGCACCCCGGAGCCGGTCGAGGACGAGCCCGAGAAGCGCGTCCCCGCCGGAGCCGGCCCCGGCTCCCGGTAGCGCCCCGCGGTACCGCGCTGCCCCGCCCCTCCGGCGATCGGAGGGGCGGGGCAGCGCCGTCAGCGGTACCCGGCTACTCGGCGCGCTTGAAGGAGTAGTTGAACTCGGTCGTGCCGAAGGCGCCCATCAGCCGGAGCCAGAGCGGCATCATCATCTCCATCGCACGGGCGCCCGCGATGTCCCCGAGGTCGATGACGGATTCCGCCGGCCAGCCGAACTCGCCCAGCAGCGCGACCGTTTCGGCCTTCGCGCCCGCGTCGTTCCCGGCGATGAAGAGGTTGTGCCCACCCGGCAGCCGACCCGGGTCCACCATCAGCGGCGCGGTCAGCGTGTTGAGCGCCTTCACCACCCGGGCGTCCGGGAACTCCCGCTGGATCCGCTCGCCCACGCTGTCGGTGTTCACCGGGTCCAGGGTCACCTCGCCCTCGGGGGAGAAGACCAGCGGGTTGGAGACGTCCACCAGCAGCTTCCCGGCCAGCCGCTCGGCGCCCGCCGCCCGCAGCGCCTCCAGCGCGACCGTCCCGCCGGTGGCGTTCAGCACCACCTGCCCGAACTCGGCCGCGTCGGCGAACGTCCCCTGGTACCCGTTCGGGCCCGCCTGCCGCGCCCAGGCGACGGCCTTCTCGTTGTCCTTGCTCCGCGAACCCAGCGTCACCTCGTGGCCGAGCGCCACCAGCTTGTCCGCGAGGGTCTGTCCGACCTGACCCGTGCCGATGATTCCGAACCGCACCCGCGCCTCACCCTCTGCCGTCGCGCGCCCCGTGGCGCGTGCCGCGTCGACGATAGATCAACACGCCCCGGCCGTCCGGCGAATTACCCCGGACCTCGGCCCGTCGGCGGGTGCCGCGTCCGCCGACTGGACCACGCCCGCTGGTGGCCGCGCGGTCACCCCCGAAGCATGGGCGCCATGAACCGAACCGCCAGACCGTACGCCCGGGCGGCGGCGCTGCTCGCCGGAATCGCCCTGATCGCCCCGGCCGCAGTCGCCCGGGCGGACGTCACGACCGTCTCCGTCACCACCGAGCGCACCGCCTGGGACCAGGACGAACCGGGGCTCGCCCCCGAGGAGGTCGGCAAGTCCGACTTCGGCATCCGCTTCGCCACCCAACTCGACGGCCAGGTGTTCGCCCAGCCGCTGGTCATCGGCCCGACCGTGGTCGTCGCCACCGAGACCAACCACGTCTACGGTGTCGACGCCGCCACCGGGAAGATCACCTGGCATCGCGCGATGGGCCCGGCCTGGGCCTCCGCCGCGATCGGCTGCTCGGACCCTGGCCCCAACGTCGGCACCACCTCCACGCCCGTGTACGACCCGGCCACCGGCACCGTCTACCTCACCAGCAAGGTCGACGACGGCCCGGACGACAAGCACCCCCACTACTACGTGCACGCCGTCGACGCGCAGACCGGCGCCGAGCGCAGCGGCTGGCCGGTGACGGTGCAGGGCGACCCGGTGAACGCCCCCGGCAAGCCGTTCAACGCCTACCGCTCGCTCCAACGGCCCGGGCTGCTGCTGCTCGACGGGCACGTCTACTTCGGCTTCGGCTCGCTCTGCGGCATCGGCGACTACATCGGCACCCTGGCCGGCCTCGACACCCGTACCCGCAAGCTCACCCTCTGGTCGACGGTCGCCGGCTCCGACACCCAGCGGGCCTCCATCTGGATGGCCGGCAGCGGGCTGGTCTCGGACGGCCCCGGCCGGATCATCCTCACCACCGCCAACGGCCAGGGCGCCGGCGCCTCACCCGCCCAGGGGCCCGGCTCCAGGCCGCCCGGGGGCCTGGGCGAATCGGTGATCCGCTTCGCCGTCGACGGCGACGGCGGCTTCACCCCGAAGGACTTCTTCAGCCCCGCCAACAACGCGACCCTCGACAAGCGGGACACCGACCTCGGCTCCGGCGGCCCGGTCGCCCTCCCCGCCGACCGCTTCGGCACCCCCGCCCACCCCCGCCTGCTGGTCCAGGTCGGCAAGGACGGCCGGATCTTCCTGCTCGACCGCGACGACCTCGGCGGCATGGGCCAGGGGCCCGGCGGCACCGACAAGGCCGTCGGCATCAGCGGCCCGTACGGCGGCGTCTGGGGCCACCCGGCGGTCTGGGGCGGCGACGGCGGCTACGTCTACACCGTCGAGAACTACGGCAGGCTGCGCGCCCTCAAGTACTCCGTCACCTCCGCCGGGACCCCGCAGCTGACCAGCGCCGGCACCAGTGCCGAGGACTTCCTCAAGATGTCCGGCTCACCCGTCGTCACCTCCGACGGCGCCCGTTCCGGCTCCGCCCTGGTCTGGGTGATCTGGTCCGGCACCGGCCAGTACGGCGAGGGCGGCGAGCTGCGCGCCTACGACCCCGTACCGGTCGGCGGCACGCTGAAGCTGCGCCGTTCCTTCCCGCTCGGCACGGTCAGCAAGTTCTCGGTGCCGGCCACCGACAAGGGCCGGATCTACGTCGGGACGAAGGACCACCGCCTGGTCGCCCTCGGCCGGCCGTCGGCCTTCGCCTGACGGTCAGGTCCCCGGGTTGATGCTGAAGATCACGGCCACCACGGACAGCAGCGCCGCCATCGGTGCCAGCGCCGCCCAGACCCGGGCCGGCCGCAGCAGGTACGCCACCGGCCACTGCAGCACGATCAGCGCCACCGTGGTGAGCAACAGGTGGTCGGAGAGCGCCAGCTGAGCCTCGGTGGCCGGGCAGGAGCCGGGCCCGGAGCACGGATCGGTGGCCATCTCCGCCAGCCCCCGCAACGGGAGGACGAACAGCAGGCAGAACCCCGTCACCAGGGTGGAGGCCAGCGGAGCGCGACGCCAGTTCGCGCGGGGCCCGGAGGCGGTCTCGGTCATGGTCCGATCCTGGCCGCCCGGGCCCGCCCCGGACAGCGGACGGGTACTCAGTTCGGGGTGCGCGAAGTACTCAGCCGGGCCGACCGGAGGGGCCCCGGCCGGGCCGCTCAGAGCCGGACCGTCACCGTTTTGGGGCGCTGGTACTCCTGGAGGGCGAGGACGGAGAGGTCGGTGCCGTGGCCGGAGGCGCCGCGGCCGCTGTGGGGGAGCTCGGCACTCTGGACCAGGTGGCAGTTGAGCCAGGTCTCACCGGCGTGCAGGCGGGCGGTGAGGTCGAGGGCGGCCGTGAGGTCGGCGGTCCAGACGCTGGCGGCGAGGGCCTGCGGGACGCCGTTGGCGAGGGCGAGCGCGTCCTCGGCGGTGGCGGCGCGCTGGACGGTCAGCAACGGGCCGAAGGCCTCCTCCAGCACGGCGGGATCGTCGTCCGGCAGGTCGGCGAGCAGGGTCGCCGGCCGCCACAGGCCGTCGGTGCGGCCGGGGGCGGTGATCGAGCGCTCGGCGGCCGAGGCGCCGAGGACGCGGTCGTAGCGGGCGGCCTGGTCGGGGTTGTTGAGCGGGCCGAAGTCCCGCCCGGCCCGGCGCTCGGCCAGGGCGGCGGCGAGGGCGGTGACGACCTGCTCGTGGTTCTCCTCCAGGGTGATCACCCGGGCGGGCGCGGCACAGCTCTGGCCCGCGTTGTAGGTGCAGGCCTCGGCGAGGGCGGCCCAGGTGTGGGCCGGTGCGTCGGGCAGCACGAGGACGGGGCTGTTGCCGCCGAGCTCCAGGCTGACCCGGCGGTGGCCGGCCCGGGCGGCGATGTCGGCGCCGGCCGCCGCGCTGCCGGTGAAGGCGATCATGTCGACGCCGCTGGCGACCAGCAGCCGCCCGGTCTCCCGGTCGCCGGGCAGGGCGGTGAGCACGCCGTCGCCGAGCACCTGCGCGGCGTGCTCGGCGAGCAGCGCGACCGAGTCGGGCGTGGTCTCGGCGGGCTTGACGACCACGGTGTTGCCGGCGGCCAGCGCCGGGGCGCACCGCCAGGCGGCCATCAGCAGCGGGTAGTTCCACGGGACGACCGCCCCGACCACGCCGATCGGCTCCCAGCGCACCCAGCTCTCGTGGCCGGGCAGGTAGCGGCCAGCGGCGGGCGCCGTCCCGGTGCGGGCGGCGCCGGCGTAGAACCGGAACAGGTCGGCGACGTTGCGCAGTTCGCCGGTCACCTCGTCCGCGGGCTTGCCGGTGCCGGCCTGCTCCAGCGCGGTGTACTCGGCGAGGTGCCGCTCGACGAGGTCCGCGAGGGCGTCCAGCCGGCGCTCGCGCTCGCGCGGGGTGAGCGCGCGCCAGGGCTCGGTGGCGAGCCGGGCGGCGGCGACGGCCTCGGCGACGCGCTCGGCGCGGGCCGGCTCCAGGGCGCCGCGGACGGCGCCGGTGCGGGGGTCGATCAGGTCCATGTGCGGGGGCCTTTCGGGGAACGGGTTCAGAGGTCGTAGGCGCGCAGCCAGAGTTCGAGGGTGAGGACGAGCCAGAGCTTGCCGCCCTGGCGCGGCAGCAGGGTCCCCTCGCGGCGCATCCAGGTGCGGACGGTCTCGGGCCGGAGGAGGCCGCGCTCGCGGGCGGTGCGGCCGAGCAGCAGCTCGCCGGAGAGGTCGCGCAGCGGGCCGCGCAGCCACTGCTGGACGGGGACGCGCATCCCGCTCTTCGGGCGGTCGGTGACCGTCGCCGGCAGGACGTCCCGGACGGCCTCCTTGAGCACCCACTTCTCCACCGTGCCGTTGAGCTTGAGCGTCGGCGGGGTGGCGAAGGCGTGGTCGATCACGTGCCGGTCGAAGAGCGGGGAGCGGCCCTGGACGCCCTGTGAGGCGGTGAGCCGTTCGACCTTGGTGAGGATGTGGTGGGCGCCCTTGGTCCGCAGGTTGCAGTGGAGCAGCTGGTTGAGCAGCGAGTGCATCGGGCCGGGCCGCAGGTACGGGGCGACGAACCGGCGGGGCGGTGGTTCGGTCTCCAGGGCCCGCAGCGCGGCGGGCGTGAGTAGCCGGGGCAGGTCCTCGTAGCACTTGCGGTAGGACCGCAGGTACGCCTCCGCCCGCACCTCGGGCGCCGGGTCGTCGCGGTGCATCTCGTGGACGAGCATCGGCAGGTTCTTCGGGCCGCCGAAGACCGGGTCGCCGCCCTCGCCGTTGAGCGAGACGCTGAGGCCGTCGCCCGCGACGGCCTCGGCGAGCATCAGGTTGGGGACGGTCAGCGGGTCGCCGACCGGGCTGTCCAGCAGGGCGACGGTGTCGGCCAGCCGGGCGGCGACCTCGGCGCCGGAGACGGTGAGCACGCGGTGGCGGGTGCCGCAGTGCCCGGCGACCAGGCCGGAGTAGCCGAGCTCGTTGGGGAGCTCGTCGCCGAAGCTGATCGAGTAGGTGTGCACCGGGTGGTCGTGCAGCCGGGCGGCCAGTGCGGTGACGAGTGAGCTGTCGACGCCGCCGGAGAGCAGGACCGCGACGGCCTCGCCGGCCGGCAGCCGCCGGGTGGTGGCCTGTTCCAGGAGGAGGCGCAGCTGCCGGGCGTACTCCGCGGGCGGTGGGGTGTCGGCCTCGGCGGGGAGCAGCTCGGCCGGCTCCCAGTACTGCTCCTGGTGCACCGCGCCGTCCGCCGACAGGCGCAGGATCCGGCCGGGCAGCGCCTCGTGGACGCCGCGCAGCAGGGTCTCCTCGCCGGGCAGGTAGGCGAAGGTGAGGAAGGAGCGGACGGCCGCCAGGTTGACGCCGGTGCCGAGCGCCGGCCAGTGCCGCAGCGCGCGCAGCGAGGTGGAGGCGGCCCAGCAGCCGTCGGCGCGGGCGTAGAAGACGGTGCGGGCGCCGGCGTGGTCGCGGATCAGGACGAGGTCGGTGCCGTCCACCACGACCAGGACGAACAGGCCGTCGGCGAGCCGGACGCCGTCCGCGCCGAGGCGGCGCCAGAGCCTGAGCAGCAGTTCGCCGTCGGGGAGGTCGTCGGGCGCCGGGGTGCCGGCGGCGGCGAGGGCGGCGAGCAGTTCGGTGCGGTTGTGCAGGGTCACCTCGCCGACGGCGGTGACGCCGTCGACGGTGAACGGGCCGGTGGCGAAGCCGGGCTCACCGCTGATCAGGGCGGCCCGGGCAGGCGCGGGGGCGCCGCCGGTCAGGGCGGCGAGGTGGGTGCGGGCCCGATCGGGGTCGGATCCGGCGCAGGCGCAGCAGCGAGCCATGCGGGAGGGGTGCCTTTCGGTGGGTGGTGCCGTGGTCCGTTTCGCGGGCACGGGCGCACGGGGACGTGCGGCCGTGCGGGGCTCAGCCGAA
Source organism: Kitasatospora sp. NPDC058218 (assembly GCF_042882445.1). Classification (NCBI taxonomy): domain Bacteria; kingdom Bacillati; phylum Actinomycetota; class Actinomycetes; order Kitasatosporales; family Streptomycetaceae; genus Kitasatospora; species Kitasatospora sp. NPDC058218. Next base: position 18,902 of record NZ_JBHVWC010000052.1, read on the forward strand.
GTCGTCGCCGTCCCAGCCGTCGTCGGCGGAGGCGTCCCAGTCGCCGCCGTAGTCGGCGTCGATGTCGCCGCCGTCCGGGTCGTCGCCCCCGCCGTCGCCGCCGGAGGAGCCGTCGCCGGACGACCCACCCCCGCCGTCGCCGCCGGAGGAGGAGCCGGCGGCCTGGGCGCGGGCCTGTTCGCGCAGCTGCTCCTCCTCGGCCTCGCTCAGCTCCAGCGGGGGGAACTGGGAGACCGCGACGGCGGCGGCCCCGGCCACCCCGAGCGCGCCGAGCACCACGCCGAGCCGGCCGCTGAAGGCGGTGCGGTTGACGGTGACCAGCTCGCCGCGGGCCCAGACGGTCCGGCCGTAGCCGACGTCACGGCCGTAGCGGACGGTGCCGTCGGTGTGGCGGCGCTTGACCAGGTCCTTGCCGAGGGGTTCGTCGGTGCCGGCCAGGCCGTCGCTGTCGTGCCAGTGCACGAGGCGGTCGGCGCCGCGCCGGCGCCACTCGCTGCGGCCGTCCTCGTAGCGCCGGTGCACGGTGCCGTCCGCCAGCAGTTCGTCGCTGTAGCCGAGGTGGCGTGGCTGCGTCATGGTCGGGAGTCCTCAAGGTGTCCGGGGGCCCTCCTGGGGAGGGTCAGGCGGAGGGTCAGGCGGTGGGCCAGGTCAGGAAGCCGGCGGAGCGCGCGCTGCGGACCCGGTGGTGGACCGGGGCCCGCCGGGGGCCGGCGGCGCCGCCCCGGACCTGGCGGATCACGGTGTGCAGCAGCCGGGCGGGGCCGACGGCGGCCAGTTCGATGGTCCGGCCGCTGCCGAGCCAGGCGCGCTCCTCGGGCCGAAGCCCCGCGGGCAGCGGGCCCCGGTACGGCTGCGGGCCGCGTCCGGCGGTCAGGTGCAGGGTGGCGGCGTGCCGGGGGACCAGTCCCATCGACCGGACCCGTACGGCGCGGCCCGGCCCGCCCGCACCGCGCAGCTCGTCGCGGACCCGCTCGAAGCAGGCGAGCCCGGCCGGGCTGGCGTCGTGCAGCACGTGCACCACCGCGCCCCCGGCCCGCTCCAGGGTGGCGACCAGCCGCGGGTCGAGCGGCAGGTCGGCGGCGGCGACGATCGGACAGGCGGCCTCCAGGTGCAGATCGTTGGCGATCAGCATCCCGGTGATCTCCCGGCTCTGGCAGACCAGCAGCCGGGGCAGCCCGTAGTCGTACAGGTCGCTCTCGGCGCCGGCCCGCGGCCGGCGCGCCACCTCCCGCAGCGGCTCCGGGGGCGGCAGCAGGCCCGGCAGTTCGGCGCGGCGAACCGCCAGCACCTCGGCGAACCGGGCGTACCGCACCGGCGGCGCCAGCGTGTACGGGATCCGGCGCGGGCCGGAGTGCAGCGGCTGGAGGACGCGGCACAGCTCGTAGTACAGCTGGCGCTCGGTGTACCGCAGGTCGCCGGGTGCCCCGGCCCGGTCGGCGGCGACGGTCAGTGCGCCGTCCAGCAGCAGGCGCAGCGGCCGGCGGCGCGGGGGCCGGGGCGGCGACGGGAGGGTCATGGGGTGCCCTTTCGGTGCTGCCCGGCGTTCGGGCCGGGGTTCGGCCCGGGGTTCGGCCCGGCGTTCGGCTCGGGCCAGGTCAGGAAGCCGACGGCGAGTGCCCGGCGGCGGGTCTCGGCGGGCTCCTCCGGTCGCGCCGCCGCCATCGGCGCGACCCGCGCCACCGGGGACTTCTGCAACGGGATGCGCGCGGGCTGCTCCAGGACGCGCTCGGCGGCCCGGACGGCGATCGCCATCAGCCGCTTGGGCGCCACCGCGGCCACCGGGCTCCACCAGCCCTCGGCGTACCACGCCAGCTCGGAGGAGTTCAGCCAGCCGGCGTCCCGTTCCAGCCGGATCTGCAACTCGGGGGCGCGGAACGGGTCGCGCAGCACGACGGACCTGTCCTCGGCGGCCAGCACGGCGCGGGCCGGCAGCCCGGCGTCCAGCACCCGGCGGCCGGGCTGCGCGGCCCGGGCGTCGGCGACCAGCAGGCAGCCCTGCGGCGAGGCGTCGTGCAGGACGACGACGGGCAGGCCGCGGGGGGCGGCGCGCAGGTCGGCGACGAGCAGCGCGCGGTGACGCTGCGGGTAGTGGTTGGCGTGCAGGAAGGCCGTGACGGTCCGGTCCGGGCAGAGCAGGACGAACGCCGGGTCGGCCACCGGCGGGTCGGAGCGGACCAGGGCGTCCTCGACCAGTCCGGCGGGCAGGGCGGAGTAGACCTTCTTCCACCGCGGCACCACGGTGTCGTGGAAGGTGCCGGCGGTCCAGCGGGTGGTGTGCTCACGGGGCGGCGCCGGCTCGTCGGCGAGCACCACCTGGCGTACGGCGAACCCCAGCAGCGCGGCCCCGACGAGCGCGAGCAGCGCGATCGGGGTGCCCTTCAGGGCCATGGCGCCGATCAGCGCGCCGACCCCGAGCACGCCCAGGCAGCCCGCGCTGCCCCTGCTCCCCCGGAAGGCCTGGGCGGGCCGCCCACGGCGTTCGGCCGCGTAGCGCAACTGGTCGACCGTGCAGACCAGTTCGCCCGCACCGGTGAGCTTGCCGACGAGCCGGCGGATCCGGACGTCGTGCAGCCCGGCCCCCTCCACCTTCGGGTCCAGGGCGAAGTGCTTGCCGCAGTATCCGCACTTGTGCCCGGAGCGGCTTCGCTGCAGCAGGTTCTTGGCGCAGTGCGGGCAGATCATCGCGGGGTCTCCAGCGTTGCGGCGAAACGGCGCAGCCGGGCGGCCAGCCGCTCTCTGGTGCTGACCGTACCCGCGCGCTGGTTCCGCTCCACCTCCCGGAGCGCGGCGGCCAGTTGGTCGTCCTCGCGGCGCTCGGCCTCGGCCGCGGTGATCGCGTAGTCCTCGTGGTCGATGCCGAACCCGGTGTTGGCGGCGAGGATGTTGAGCGGTCCGGATCCCCGGTTGGCGAAGGAGTGCGGCATCAGCTCGGGGATGCGGATCAGCAGCCCGGGCGTCAGCGGGACGTCCACCACCCGGCGGCGCTCGGCGTCGTAGAGCCCGCAGGCGGCGTGGCCCAGGCTCAGCACCAGGTGTTCGCCGCCGTGGGCGTGCGGGGTGAACGCGCTGTGCGGGGCGACGATGCCGAGCTTGTAGGTGGCGTTGGACGGCCGCTCGGGCGAGGTCTTGGCGTCACCGACCAGGTAGTGGGCGAACTGCCCCTCGTCGATGAAGCGCAGCAGTTCCTCGCCGGCCGCCCCGTGCGCGCGGTCCGGGCCCAACTCCCGGGCGCCGTCGCGGTCGGCGATCAGGACACGGCCGTCCGGCCGCAGCTGGTACAGGTCCACGCCGGCCGGCAGTGACCGGGCGAGCCGCTCCAGTCCGAGCAGCCCGGATCGTACGGACATCCGCCACCCCACCCCCACGTCGGCGCCGCCCGAGCGCGGCGTCATCCCCGGTGACGCCGATCACCGCGCGGCCGGTTCCCCGAGCGGGGGCCGGCGTCGTGGATCCTACGGAGGCGAAGTGAACGGCGGGGCAACGGGCGTGGCCGCGGCGGGGCCGGGCGGCCGGTCAGCGCCCGCGGGCCACCACGAAGTCGGGCAGGGCCAGCAGGAACTCCCGCGCCTCGGCGGCCTCCTCGGACGGCTCGACGGGATCCGGGGCCGCCGCCAGGACCTCCGTGATCTCCCGCTCGGCGGCGGCCACCAGCCCGGCCGCCGCCTGCTGCGCGCTCTCCACGCAGTCGTACGCCGCCATCCGGTCCAGCAGCCAGCGCACGTCCTCCGCCGCACCGGGCCCGCGCTGCGCCCGGGTGCGGCTCAGGTACCGCACGACGCGGGCGCGTTCGGCCGGGGTGCAGCGCTCCAACAGGTGGATCAGCAGCAGGGTGCGCTTGCCCTCCCAGAGGTCCCCGGCGATCTCCTTGCCGTAGTCCGCCTCGGTGCCGATCAGGTTGAGCACGTCGTCCTGGATCTGGAAGGCCGCCCCCAGGTACCAGCCGAACCGGTCGAGCCGGGCGGCGTCGGTGTTCGCGCCCTCGGCCACCAGGAGGCCACTGCGGCACGGGTAGAGGAAGGTGTACCAGGACGTCTTCTTGAGGCACATCCGGTAGTAGTCGGCGGGCACGAGGTCGCAGGCGTTGTCGCGGATCCAGGCGATCTCAAGGGCCTGCCCCTCCAGCGACTGGCGGCACATCAGCTCGGTCTCCTCGAACAACCGCCAGGCCAGTTCGCCGCCCAGCTCGTGCCGGTTGGCCATCAGCCGCCGCAGGCCGAGCAGATTGGTCGCGTTCCCCACGTTCAGCGCGACCTCGACGCCGTGCTCGGCGGAGAGCGTCGGCGCGCCCCGGCGCAGCTCGCTGCCGTCCTGGATGTCGTCATGGATCAGGAAGCCGTTGTGGAAGAGCTCGACCGTGACGGCGGGGTTCAGCGCCCGCCCGGAGTCGCCGCCGAACGCGGCGCAGGTGGCGAGGCAGAGCGCGGACCGCAGCCCCTTGCAGGGCCGGGCCGGATAGTCGGCCGCCAGCTCGTACAGGTACGGCGGGCTCTGCTCGGGGATGTGGCGCAGCAGCTCCGTCACCGTGCGCTCGCGGTGCCGGGCCAGCACGCGCTCGACCAGTGTGGCGGCCTCGGCGAGCGGCCGGGCGGCGGCGGTCACCCCTGCTGGCCTTCGGCCCCGTCGGGGCGCTCGGCGGGGCTCTGCCGGGGCCCGAAGGTGCTGTCCATCGACCGGTTGGCGAACGCCGGCGCCAGCGAGCTGAGGTTGAGCAGCAGGTCGATGACGTCGTGCGCGTTGGTGGCGAGCCGCTGGGTCTGCTCGGCCGCGTCGCCGCTGGTGTTGCCGAGCAGCCGGGAGCTGACGGCGTCGATCAGCTGGTGGGTGTTCTCCGACACCCGGCGCACCAGCTGGTCGAACTCCTCCTGGTCGACGCGGTGCTCGCCGGTCAGCCGGTCGCCGGCCGTCCTGGCCTCCGCCAGTCCGGCGGACAGTTCGCGCTCCAGTACGGCGGCCGCCTCCATGACCGCCTGCGAGCCCTGCTCGCCCAACTCGCTGAAACGACCGGCATCGGGCATGGCTGACCTCCTGGTTCGCACCCCGGGCGGGCCGGGGCAGGCCGGGCCGGCGGCCGGGCAGAGCGCCGCCGTGATCGCTGATGGTACACGCTCATGTGCGGAGCGTGTCCACTGTCCTCGGGGTGTGCGCGGCCGCGTTCGGGCCCGTGCGGACCTCTCGGCGGGGGCGCCGCGGCGATCGGCCCGGCGCGGGCGGCCGGCCGGGCGCCCCGCCGTCCGGTCGGGACCGGCGAGTCGTCCCGCGGGCCGTAGTCGGTCACTGATAGTAGTTGCGTGGTTGCGGTGCGATCGACCGCCGGGTGTTGTCGCCGGCGGCGCGTTTCGGCCGGCCGAATCGACAGGTGCGCGCCGCTGCCGCAGTGCTGCTCGCCGCGGTGCCCGGGTGCAGGACAAGGAGCGGTCATGGGTGGCAGACAGCGCCCGCCGAGGGCGCGGAGCGCTCGGCCGGGCAAGGGCGCCGGGCCGGCGCGGCCCCGGGTGGACGCGCGGGTGGAGATCGCCCGGCTGGAGGGCTACCTGGCCTGGGAGGCCGAGGTGGCGGCGGCCGAGCGGGACGCGCAGGCGTTCGCGGGCCGGTTCCCCTGGTTGTCGCCCGGCGAGCGGGAGGACCTCGAACGCGCCTATGCGGCCGACCGGTTGCGCTACGCCGAGGACGTCGTGGACCGGGCGGTGGAGCGGTGCCGCCAGCTGGCCGCCCGCTACCGCAGCGAGTGCCGGCGGATCTGCGCGCGCTGGGCGGCGCTGTGCCTCTCGGTGGCGCTCGCCGCGGCCCTGCTCGCGGCGGTCCCGGCCGCGCTCCGGGCCTGACCGGGGCGGCCGCGCCGCGGAGCCGGCCGGGGTGAGTGCACGGGACGGGCCCGCCACGCGCTGGACGGTGTGGCGGGCCCGGTCGTACGGCGTGCCGGAGGTCAGTGGTGGCCGTGGCCGCTGGTGATCTCCTCGTGCTCCTCGGCGGTCGGCTTGGGGATCTGGCTGCCCTGTCCGAAGAAGCCGCGCGAGAACTTCGCCCGGGTGCGGGCGAGCAGGCCGGCCCGGCGGGCCACCCCGTTCTCGTCCACCTCGGCGGGCAGTTCCATCGGCTGCGGCTGCTCGTGCGAGGTGAGCGTGTACAGCCGGCCCTGCGGGAGCGGGGCGTGCACCTCGACGAACTCGCCGTGCTGAAGCCGCTTGATGACGCCGGTCTCCCGGCCGTGCAGCACCTTCTCCTTGTCGCGCCGCTGGAGGCCCAGGCACCACCGCTTGGCGATCACGAAGACCACCACCGGGACGACGAAGAAGCCGATCCGCACCGCGTTGGTGATGGCGTTGATCGACAGGTGGAGGTGGGTGGCGATCAGGTCGTTGCCGCCACCGATCAGCAGGATCACGTAGATGCTGATCCAGGCGGCGCCGAAGCCCGTCCGCACGGGCGCGTTGCGCGGGCGGTCCGCGATGTGGTGCTCGCGCCGGTCGCCGGTGACCCAGGCCTCCAGGAACGGGTAGGCCCAGATGGCGACCAGGACCAGCGGGAAGACCATCAGCGGCACGAAGACGCCCAGGTTGAGGGTGTGGCCCCAGAGTCCGATCTCCCAGCCGGGCATGATCCGGATCAGGCCCTCGGAGAAGCCCATGTACCAGTCGGGCTGGGCGTCCGTGGAGACCTGGTCCGGCCGGTACGGGCCGTAGGCCCAGATCGGGTTGACGGTGGCGATCGCCGCCATCGCGCTGACGATGCCGAACACCAGGAAGAAGAAGCCGCCCGCCTTGGCCATGTAGACCGGCATCAGCGGCATGCCGACGACGTTCTCCTCCTTCCGGCCGGGCCCGGCGAACTGGGTGTGCTTGTGGTAGAAGACCAGGATCAGGTGGGCCACCAGCAGGCCCAGCATGATCCCGGGGATCAGCAGGATGTGCACGGTGAACAGCCGGGGCACGATCACGAAGCCCGGGAACTGGCCGCCGAAGATGAAGAACTGCAGGTAGGTGCCGACGATGGGGACGGCAAGCACCGCGCCCTCCATGAACCGGATGCCGGTGCCGGAGAGCAGGTCGTCGGGCAGCGAGTAGCCCATGAAGCCGTCGAACATGCCGAGGAACAGCAGCAGCGCGCCGAAGATCCAGTTGATCTCGCGCGGCTTGCGGAACGCGCCGGTGAAGAAGACGCGCATCATGTGCACCAGCATCGCGGCGACGAACACGATCGCCGCCCAGTGGTGGATCTGCCGGATCAGCAGCCCGCCGCGGATGTCGAAGCTGATGTCGACCGTCGACGCGTACGCCTCGGACATCAGGATGCCCCGGAGCGGGATGTACGAGCCCTCGTACGTCACCTCGGCCATCGACGGCTGGAAGAAGAAGGTCAGCCAGACGCCGGTGATGATGATGATGACGAAGGTGTACAGGCAGATCTCGCCCAGCATGAAGGACCAGTGGTCCGGGAAGATCTTGCGCAGATTGGACCTGGACAGGGCGTAGATGCCCAGTCGGCCGTCGGCCCAGTCGGCGAGGGCCTCGGCCTTGTTCGCGGGCGCCGAGCGCGTGCTGGTGACCGGTCCCGGACGCGACTGCTGGTCGGCTTTCACGACGGGCTCCCCGGCGTCCGCTGCGTACCGACCGGGGAGCCCGCCTGCGGAGCTGCCGGCCGGCGGAGTGATGTGATCATGGGACCTCTCGATACGGGGCCGCCGGGGTCGCCGGCGCGCGGATCCGCCGACCCGCTGGCCCCGTTGCTCAAAGTGATGGAGCGCTTACTCTGTCATGCTGTCGGCAGGGGGCCGACTGTGCACGTCCATCGGCCCGGACGGCCGCTCGTGTCGGCCCGTCCGGGGGCGGGCGGCCCGTTGACCGGCCGCCCGCGGGCCGGGAATGGTGCGCTCGGGTGCGTTGTCGGGGCGGTGAACCGTTTCGGCGCGCGCCGTACGTGGGGAGGGCGCGCTCCCCGGCCTACGCTGCGCCAATGGTGGATCACCGGGAACTCTTCGAGGACGTGACAGCGGCCCTGGCCCGTGCCGGGTTCGACACCGAGCGGGGCCCCTCGGGCCTGCGGATCGGCCACCGGCCCCAGGGCGTGGTGGTCGGCTGGTCGCCGGGCGCGGACCAGGACGGCGACCAGGACGCGGACGAGGGGCGGGAGGGCGAGGACGCTTCGCCGCCGGCCGAGGGCATCCGTACCGCGATGACCGGAGCGGTCGCCGTGGTGCTCCGGGAGTCCGGCTACCGGGTGGCCGAGGCCGGGCCGGGCGAGCTGCTGGTGACGGCCGGCCCCGGGGCGCCGGCGGACGCGGCGCGGCCGGACGGCCGGCAGGAGGCGGCCGCCGTTCCGGAGCAGTGGTGGGGCTGAGGGGGCGCGGCCGCGGGTGAGCCGCCGGCCTCCTCGGCCCCGCTCCGGTGCGTCGTCGCCCTACGGCGGGCCGTCGGCGCACCCGTCGGTGTCGGCCGCCACGGCGCGCAGCCGCTCCAGGAACGCGGCGGCGGCCGGCGGGACGCAGTGGCCCCGGCGGGTCGCGGTCTGCACCAGGCGGACGGGGGTGTCCGCCGGGTGCAGCGCGACCAGGGCGACGTCGGACCGGGCGGCGCGGGCCGCCAGGGCGGGGATCAGGGTCGGCCCGAGCCCGGCGGCGACCAGGCCGAGCTTGGCCGTCCAGCCCGCGACGGCGTACTCGACCCGGGGGCGCAGGCCGGTGCGCAGGCAGGCGGCGAGCAGGGTGTCCTCGGCCCGCCGGCTGCCGGCGATCCAGTTCTCCTCGGCCAGGTCGGCCAGACGCAGGCGGCTGCGGCCGGCCAGCGGGTGGTCCCGGGGCAGGGCCACCAGGACGGGGTCCTCGGTCAGCGGTCGGAGGTCGAACAGCTCGGTGTCGTAGGAGTGCCCGGGGTAGCCGGCGACCACGGCCAGGTCGATCCCGCCGTCCTGGAGCCGGCCGAGCAGGGCGGTGGAGAGTCCTTCGGTGAGCGAGATCGAGACCTGTGGGTGGGCCGCCCGGAAGGCCGCCAGCGCGCCGGGCACCAGGGCCGCGTTGGCGCTGTCGAACGCGCCGACCCGCAGCCGCCCGACGCTCAGTTCGGTCAGGGCGGTCAGCTCGCGGCGGGTGCCCTCCAGCCGGTCGAGCAGCGCCTCGGCGTGCGGCAGCAGCGTCCGACCGTGCTCGGTGAGCCGTACGCCGCGCGCCAGGCGGTCGAACAGTGGTGCGCCGAACTCGGCCTCCAGGGTGGAGATCTGACGGGAGATCGCGGACTGGGTGAACCCCAGCCGCTCACCGGCCGCGGTGAACGATCCCACGTGGGCCGCGGTGCGGAAGACTTCGAGCCATGCCATGTCCATCCCGCATGGCTACCATGCGAGACATTCGCTTGTCGCCTGTCTCCGCGCTCCCTAGCGTGGAGGCCATGGAAAAGATCGCATTCCTCGGACTCGGCCGGATGGGTCTGCCGATGGCCCGTCGACTCGCCGCCGCCGGACACCCGTTGACGGTGTGGAACCGCACGCCCGCCAAGGACGGAGGCCTCGACTCGGCGGCCACCCCGGCGGAGGCGGTGCGGGGCGCGGGCGTCGTGGTCACGATGCTCGCCGACCCGGCCGCGGTGGAGTCGGTGGCCGGACGCTTCGCGGCGGAGCTGGCGCCGGGCACGCTCTGGATCGACATGTCATCTGTCGGACCGGCCGCCACGGCGTCACTGCGCGCGCAACTGCCCTCCGGCGCCGTCCTGGTGGACGCTCCGGTGCTGGGCAGCGTGGGCCCGGCCGCCGCCGGCACGCTGACCGTGCTGGCGGGCGGCCGGCCGGAGGACCTCGACCGGGCGCAGCCCCTGCTGGAGACCTTCGGCACGGTGGTCCGCTGTGGCGGCCCCGGCTCGGGCGCCGCGCTCAAGGTCGTCGTGATCAGCGCGATGGTCGGGGGAGTCGCGCTGATCGGCGAGGTGCTCGCGCTGGCCGACTCGCTCGGCCTGCCGGAGGGCCTCGCCCTCGGCGCCCTGGCCGACGGGCCGCTCGCCGGGGCGGTGGCCCGCGCCCGCAGCACGGACGCGGACTTCCCCGTCCGGCTGGCCGCCAAGGACCTCGGGCTGGCGGCCGGCGGCCCGGTGCTGACCGCCGTCCGCGACCTGCTGCTCGCCCACCCGGAGCTGGCCGAGGAGGACCTCGCCCGGGTGGTGGACGCCCTGCGCCGATAGGCGTCCCTCGTGGGGGCGGGTCTCGTGGGGGCTTCGGCCCGTCGGCCGCCAGGCCGTTCGTCGGCCGTCAGGAGGCCCAGCGGGCGACGGCGAACCCCGAACCGGCACGCCGCACCTCGACGGCCCCCGGGCCGCCGAAGTGTGCCGGAATGACCAACTCACGCTCCTGTGCGGCCTGTTCGAGTATGCGCAGGCGGCTGGCGGCGGCCTGCGCAGGGTCCTCGCAGAAACAGCTGTTGCAGGTGGGGTGGAGGAGCTGTACCGGGCTGTGCAGCAGGTCGCCGACGAAAACGGCCCGTTCGCCGTGCGAGGTGAGCCGCAGGACGGAGGAGCCGGGGGTGTGGCCGGGCGCCGCCTCCAGGGTGAGCCCGTCGTCGATCCGGTGACCGCCCTCCCAGAGCACGACCTGCCCGGCGCGCCGGACGGGGGCGATGCTGTCGGCGAACATCAACTGATCGTCCTCGCGCCGGCCCCGCTCGGCCTCGCTCCGCGGCGCCGTGCGTGCGTGCGTGCTGTTCGGGTCGAGGGCCGCGTAATCGGCGGCCGGCATGAGGTAGACGGCATTGGGGAAGGCCGGTACCCACGCGCCGTCGCGCTCGACGGTGTTCCAGCCGACGTGGTCGGCGTGCAGATGGGTGTTGACCACCACGTCGACCTCCTCCGGCCGGATGCCGGCCGCGGCGAGGCGCTCCGGGAAGTCGCCCTGCCGCTGGTCGAAGTGCGGGGCGTTCGGTCGCCGCCGTCCGTTGCCCACCCCCGTGTCCACCACGACGGTGCGGCCCCGGTGGCGTACCACCCAGGTCTGGAGCGCGGCGACGTAGCTGTCGCTGGACGCTTCCCAGTGGTCAGGGGCCAGCCACTGCTCGTTCTCCCGCCAGGTGGCGGCCGCGACCTCGGGCACGATCGCCCGAGCCGGTGCGAACGGCCCCTGCCACTCCACAACCCTGATGATCTCGGCGTCGCCGAGCACGATCCGCTCCATGGTGTCCTCCGGTGAGGTCGTGCGGTTGCTCTCCCGCTCCCGCTGGTACCGAGCCTAGGAAAACCGGATGAGTGGCTCAATGCTCATCCCGCTCGTCCGAATACGACAGCGGCTCATGGCTGAAGCGACAGGCCTATGCTGAGCGGATGGATGTCGTCAGCGACGCGATCGCGGCCGTGCGGATCGGGCAGCCCTCCTCCGTCCGCCTGCGGGTGGCGGGCCGGTGGTCCGCCCGGATTCCCGCCTACGACGGGGCGGGGTTCCACATCGTGCTGGAGGGCGGCTGCTGGCTGCTGCCCGACGGCGGTGCTCCGGTGGGACTGGGGGCGGGCGACGCCGTCCTGCTGCCGCACGGGACGGGTCATGTGATCGCGAGCGAGCCGCTGGAGCGGGCCGAGGCGGCGCGGGCGGTGCCCGTCGACCGGTTGCTCGGACCGGGTCGGCCGGCCGTGCCGTCGGCGCCGGCGGTGTCGTCAGTGCCGGCGGTGTCGGCAGTGCTCGGTTCGTCCGGTGAGGACCCGTCGGCGGCAGCCGCAGAGCTGCTCTGCGGGAAGTACCGGCTGGACCACAGCCGCACCCACCCGTTGATGCTGGAGCTGCCGGACGTCGTCCACCTGCCGAACCGGGTCGGCAGCCACCCGCAACTGCGCGCGGCCGTCGAGCTGCTGGGCGGCGAGCTGGTCGCCGACCGGCCGGGCGCCGCCCTGGCGGTGCCCAGCCTGATCGACCTGCTGCTGGTCTACATGGTGCGTGCCTGGCTGACCAGGGAGCCCGGCGCCGATCCGGCCGCCGAGCCGGGTGGGCGCTGGCCGGCCGCCCTCCGCGACCCGGTGGTGGCCGCGGCCCTGCGCGCCGTGCACGAGGATCCGGCCCGGGCCTGGAGCACCGAGGGCCTCGCCGCCCGGGCCGGTGTCTCCCGCGCCACCCTCACCCGGCGCTTCAGCGCACTGGTCGGCCGGGCGCCGATGGGCTACCTCACCTGGTGGCGGCTGACCCGTGCGGCGACGCTGCTCCAGGAGACCGACGACCCGCTGGACGTGATCGCCCGACGGGTCGGCTACAGCACCCCGTACGCGCTCTCGCACGCGTTCAGCCGCCTCTTCGGTACCACGCCCGGGCGCTACCGGGCCCGCGTGGCGCTCCCGGCCACTGCCGACTGAGCGTCAGATCCGCAGGCTTCCCTTCCTGTTGATCTAACTCTTGAACGCACAGGGCACTTTGCTCTGTTCTTGTCAAGAGTGCAGGCGACTAGAGGATGGACGCGCGACCCTTCGGGTTCTCCGGTTCGTTCTTAGGTTCATACCAGGTGGCAGCCGCCGGACCGTGACTATTTGTCCGTTCTGTCATGTCCTGCCAGAGTTGGTACTCGGAGGTTCCTCCAAGTTTCAAGGGTGCGTGGGCGTTCACGAAGATAACGAAAAGATCTGATTCGTGAGGGCTTGGATTTACTTATTGACGTCATATGCCGAAGCCGGATTAACTCCTCCCACCCCGCCGCAGCGCTGCGGCACCGTCACGGAGGCACTCCCCACATGAACGCAACGATGCGTCGCGTCGTCATTGGCACCGCAGCGGTCTCGATGGCCCTTTCCATGGCCGCCTGCGGCAAGGCCGGCAGTGACAAGAAGGACAGCGCGAGCTCCGGGGACAGCAAGTCGATCGGCCTGCTGCTCCCGGAGAACGCCTCCTCCACCCGTTACGAGTCCTTCGACCGGCCGTTCATCCAGGCGAAGGTCACCGCGCTCTGCCCGGACTGCAAGGTGCAGTACAGCAACGCCGAGGGCAGCGCCGCCAAGCAGAAGCAGCAGTTCGACACCCTGATCGCCCAGGGCGTGAAGGTGATCATCCTGGACGCCTTCGACGCCAAGTCCACCCAGTCCTGGGTGAAGGAGGCCGCGGGCAAGGGCGTCAAGGTCATCGCCTACGACCGGCTCGCCACCGGCCCGGTCTCGGCCTACGTCTCCTTCGACAACGAGAAGGTCGGCGAGCTCCAGGGCCAGGCGCTGGTCGACGCGCTCGGTGCCAAGGCCGCCGACGCCAACATCGTCATGATCAACGGCGACGAGGCCGACCCCAACGCGGCCCAGTTCAAGTCCGGCGCCCACAAGGTGCTCGACGGCAAGATCAAGAAGGTGGTCTACGAGCAGTCCGGCGAGTGGAAGCCCACCGTCGCCGGCCAGAAGACCGGTGCCGCCATCACCCAGCTGGGCAAGGACGGCTTCCAGGCGGTCTACTCCGCCAACGACGGCATGGCGGGCGCCATCATCACCCAGCTGAAGGCCGCGGGCGTCAGCGTGCCGGTCGGCGGTCAGGACGCCGGCCTCGACGCCGTCCAGCGGATCGTCGCCGGCGACCAGGCCTACACCATCTACAAGGCCTACAAGCCGCTCGCCGACAGCGCCGCCGAGCTCGCCGTGAACCTCCTGCAGGGCAAGGACCTCAAGGCCGCGGCCCCGTCCACCGTGGACAGCGACACCGACAAGGGCATCCCGGCCAAGCTGCTGGAGCCCAAGGTCGTCACCAAGGCCAACATCAACGACACCGTCATCGCGGACGGCCTCTACAAGGCCGCGGACATCTGCACCGCGGACTTCGCCGCCGCCTGCACCACCGCCGGCGTCAAGTAGCGCGACCGCCGGGCCCGACGGCCACGGCGCCCCCCGTCCCGTTCGGGGGGCGCCGGCCCTCCACCCCGCGCAGGAACCCCACCCCACCCCACGCACTACCCCGCAGGAGATGGTTCACGTGACAGGCGCACCCGTACTGGCGCTGCGCGCGGTCTCCAAGCGCTTCGGCGCTGTCCAGGCACTGACCGACGTCGACCTCGACGTCCATGCCGGTGAAGTCGTCGCGCTGGTCGGCGACAACGGCGCCGGCAAGTCCACCCTGGTGAAGACGATCGCAGGAGTTCACCCGATCGACGAGGGTGAAATCACCTGGGAGGGGCGCGCGGTGCGTGTCACCCGCCCCCAGGACGCCCAGGCACTCGGCATCGCCACCGTCTACCAGGACCTCGCGCTCTGCGACAACCTCGACGTCGTCGCCAACCTCTTCCTGGGCCGCGAACTGCGCCGCTTCGGCACGCTGGACGAGGTCGCCATGGAACGGCGCGCCAAGGAGCTGCTGGACACCCTCTCGATCCGCATCCCCAGCGTGCGGATCCCGATCGCCGCGCTCTCCGGCGGTCAGCGCCAGGTCGTCGCGATCGCCCGGGCCCTGGTCGGCGACCCGAGGATCGTCATCCTCGACGAGCCGACCGCGGCCCTCGGCGTCGAGCAGACCGCCCAGGTCCTCGACCTGGTCGAGCGGCTGCGCCAGCGCGGCCTCGGCGTGATTCTGATCAGCCACAACATGGCGGACGTCCGGGCGGTCGCCGACACCGTCGCCGTCCTGCGCCTGGGCCGCAACAACGGGACCTTCCCGGTTGCCGGCACCTCGTCGGAGGAGATCATCTCCGCCATCACCGGCGCCACCGACAACGCCGTGACCCGGCGCCAGGCACGCATTGCGGAGGACGCGAAGTGAGCACCAGCCAGACCACCCCCACCAACGCCCCGGCACCGGCGGCCGACCCGCGCCTGCTGGTCCGCCAGGGCGGCGTCGCCGGCTACCTGGAGGAGTTCCGCCGCAAGATCAAGAGCGGCGACCTCGGCTCGCTGCCCGTCGTCATCGGCCTGGTCCTGATCGCCGTCATCTTCCAGAGCGTCACCGGCCACTTCCTCCAGGCCGACAACCTGACCAACATCACCAAGTGGATCGCCGGTCCCGGCCTGATCGCGGTCGGCGTCGTCTTCGTCCTGCTGCTCGGGGAGATCGACCTCTCGCTGGGTTCCATAGCGGGCGTCTGCTCGGCCATCACCTCCGTCCTCGCGGTGCGCCAGGGGCTCAACGAGGGCCTGGCGATCCTGCTCGCCCTCGCCGCCGCGGTCGCCATGGGCGCCCTGCACGGCTTCTTCTTCGCCAGGATCGGCGTACCCGCCTTCGTCGTCACCCTGGCCGGCATGCTCGCCTGGAGCGGCCTGCAGGACTACGTCCTCGGCAAGCTCGGCACCGTCAACAACATCAACGACGGGGTCGTCGCCAACCTGGACACCTACTTCCTGGGCGACGGCGACATCGCCTTCGCCTGGCTGGCCGCCGTCCTCGCGATCGGCCTGTTCCTCGGCGGCCAGCTCCTGGACGCCCGCCGCCGCACCGCCGCCGGCCTGCCCGCCCGCACCACCGGCGAGATCGCGCTGCGCACCGGCGCCCTCGCGGTGATCGCCCTGGCCGGCGCCTACACCCTCAACCAGGACAGCGGCCTGCCGCTGCCGCTGGTCATCCTGCTGGGCGTCGTCGTGCTGACCGACTTCGTGCTGCGCCGCACCTCCTACGGCCGGCAGATCTTCGCGGTCGGCGGCGGCATCGAGGCCGCCCGCCGCGCGGGCATCAACGTCGCCTGGGTCCGGATCTCGGTCTTCATGATCTCGGCGGGCCTGGCCGGCCTCGGCGGCCTGTTCATCGCCTCCCAGCAGGGCTCGGCGGACAAGACGCTGGGCGGCGGCAACGTCCTGATGAGCGCCATCGCGGCCGCCGTCATCGGCGGTACCAGCCTCTTCGGCGGACGCGGCAAGACCTGGTCGGCCCTGCTCGGCATCCTGGTCATCCAGTCCATCACCACGGGTCTGGACATGGTGCACGCCGCCCAGGCGATCCAGTACATGATCACCGGCGCCGTGCTGCTGGCCGCCGTCGTCCTGGACTCGGTCTCCCGCCGCACCCAGAAGTCCTCGGGCCGCGGCTGACCACCACCCCTCGAACGGCCCGGTACCCACCCCCACGGGTACCGGGCCTCCGCACGTCCGGGGCTGGTGCGCGGGACGTTCGTCCCTCCCGTCCGGGGCGGGCCGCTGCGCACCCTGGAGGAGAAGCGCCGGCCCGCGGAGGCCGGCGTCACGCATCGAGAGAGGGAAACGCGGCTTCCATGTCCGACGAGCTGATCGTGCACCGGATGGTGGACGCCTTCTTCACCCACTGCCACCGCTGCGACGAGCCGCGCGACCCGAACTGCCACCCCCGCGCGCACTGGCGGCTCTACCTCGACCTCGACCCGGAGACCGTCCGGCGGATCCGGCACTGGGCGCTGGACCCGGCGAACCCCGCCGGCACCGACACCGAACGCACCGTCCTGTTGCACTGGCTCGACGCCCAGGAGGCGTGAGCCGCCCGGCGGGGCCGGAGCCCGGCAGCGGGTCCTCTTGCGTCGGGCGATCGTCCGGTGGAACCCTTTCGTCCCGGCGGCCGCGGTGTTCGCGGCGGTCGCGCGAGAAGCCGTGCGAGCAGTCGTGCGCAGCGGGGTACCGGGACGAGGAGTCGCATGACGGTCCATGAATCGGTGGTCGACGCGATCGGCGGGACACCGCTGTTCCGGCTGGCCCGGCTCGGTGCCGGCCTCGCCGCCCCCGTGTACGCCAAGGCGGAGTTCCTCAGCATCGGCGGATCCGTGAAGGACCGCGCCGCGCTGTCGATGGTGCTGGCGGCCGAACGGGACGGCCTGCTGCGGCCCGGCGGGACGATCATCGAGGCGACCTCCGGCAACACCGGGATCGGTCTCACCATCGTCGGCCGACAGCGTGGCTACCGGGTGATCGCCGCGGTGGCCGACCGGTCCGCCGTCGAGAAGTCGGACATCCTGCGGGCCTACGGTGCGGAGGTGGTGCTCGCCCCGACCACGGTGCCCGCCGAGCACCCGGACCACCTGTTCAACGTGGTGCGCCGGCTCGCCGAGGAGATTCCCGGCGCCTGGCTGGCCAACCAGTACGACAATCCCGCCAACCCCGACGCGCACGTGCAGACCACCGGCCCGGAGGTCTGGGAGCAGACCGCGGGCCGGGTCACCCACTTCGTGGCGGGGGTCGGCACCGGCGGCACGATCAGCGGCACCGGCGCCTTCCTCAAGAAGGTCTCCGGCGGCAGCGTCACGGTGGTCGGCGCGGACCCGGAATCCTCCCGCTACGGCGGTGGCGACGGCAGCCCCTACTTCGTCGACAGCATCGGCCACTTCCTCCACCCCGGATCGGCCGAGGACCGCTGGCCGGACTCCTACCACCGCGAGGTCGTCGACGGCTTCGAACGGATCCCCGACCGTGAGTCGCTGCTGACCGCCCGGCGGCTGGCCCGCGAGGAGGGACTGCTGGCCGGTCCCTCCTCGGGCACGGCGGTGGCGGCCGCGCTCCGGGTGGCGCGCCGGCTCGGACCGGACGACCTCGTCGTGGTGCTGCTGCCGGACTCCGGGCGGTCCTACCTCTCCAAGCTGTACAGCGACGACTGGCTGCGCCGCTGGGGATTCCTGGAGGAGCGGCGCACCGCCGACGACACCGAGCCGACCGTCCGGGCCGTGCTGGACGCCGCCTCCGGGCGGTCCGCCGGGCTCGGCGGACCGGTCACGGTCGCCTCGGACGCCTCGCTCGCCGAGGCCCTGGCCGTGCTGCGCGCGGTGCCCGGCGGCGTCGCCCCCGTGGTGCTGGCCCGTCCGGAGCGCCCGTACGGGGTCAGCGCGACGGAGGTGCTCGGCTCGCTCTCCTCGGCCGCCGTCGAGCGCGCGGTCACCGGGGGCCGGGCGGCGCCGGACAGCCCGGTCACCGGCCTGCTGGGCCCCGCCCTGCCGACGGTCGGCGTCGGCCAGCCGCTCTCCGAGGCCAGGGCGGCGCTGGGACCGGGGCAGGACGTCGCACTCGTCCTGGTCGACGGCCGGGCCGTGGCCCTGGTGCACCGGAGCGAACTCGGGGCCTGAGCGGGGGGAGGGCGGCGCGGGAGCGCTCGAACAGCGGGGTTGAGCGGCCCGCCTCGCCCACCGCCACAGGTCAGGGCGCGGAATCGCCGTCGCGCCGTCGCGGTGTCGGGTGCTGGGCCCATGCCGGCGTCCAGGTCCCGTGGCCCGCCCGTGCGGAGCCGAGGTGGGCGCGGAGCGCGGCGAGCGCCGGGTGCGGGTTGTCGCCGCGCCAGATCAGCGAGTGCGGATAGACCGGTGTCGGCCGGTGCACGGTGATGCGCCGCAGATCGAAGTGGGCGGGCCAGACGAGCCGGTCGTCCGTTCCGACGAAGGTCGCCAGCGTCGGGGTGCCGGCGATCACTTCGAGGAGGGCGTCGGAGCCGAAGTTGGGACCGATGGTGTCGATGGTGAGCCCGAACTCGGCGGCGAGGTCGGCGTAGTAGGCGGCCCACTCGGTGCCGGGGACGATGCCGGGAATCCAGATCCTGTGCCCGGCGAGGTCGGCGAGCGTGACCGCGGGGGCGGTGGCGAGCTCGTGGTCCGGGCCGGTGAGGAGTTGGAGGGGGTCGTCGAGGACGCGGACGGTCTCGATGCCGTCGGGGAGTTGCTGGGCGGGGAGGGTGACGGCGCGGAAGGACGCGTCGATCGCGCCGGAGCCGACGGCGGCGATCGCGGCGTCGGCGTCGAGGAGCCGGGTGACGACGTCGAGTTCGACCTCGGGATGCGCGCGGTGGAAGTCGCGCAGCAGATGTGCGGGTGCGATCCGGGCGCTGATCACGTCGACGCGCAGGGCGCGGCGGCCGGGTCGCACCGAGTCGGCCGCCCGCTCCGCCGCGTCGAGGAGGGCACGGGCGTGCGGCAGGAACGCCTGCCCGTCGATGGTGAGCCGGGCGCCGCGGGTGGTCCGGGTGAACAGCCGGACGCCGAGATCCTCCTCCAGCGCGGCGATGCGCTTGGAGACGGCCTGCTGGGTGATCGACAGGTCGGCGGCGGCGTCCTGGAACCGGCCGGCGTCCGCTGCGGCGACGAAGGTGCGTACGGCATCGAGGTTCATGTCCGCCCACCCTAGCTCGGCGGACAACAGGCCGTTGTGGCCGGTGGTCAACGGGTTGTTTGACCTGCGGATGTTCCGTTCGCTTTGATCTCGACGGTCAACGTTCGGTTGTCCGAGGGCGAGAGTGGGCGGTGTACTGAGCATGATGGCGAAGCGGTCGCTGGGGCGGCAGTTCGGGTGGCTCTGGGCGGCGTACGCGGCCAGTGCGTTCGGCACGAGGCTCGCGTTCGACGCGTTCCCCTTGATCGCGATCCTCGTGCTGCATGCCGGGACGACCGAGGTGTCGCTGCTGGCGGCCGCGGGGACGGTGGTCGGCGCGGTGGTGGCGGTGCCGCTCGGCCCGTGGGTGGAGTTCCGCCGCAAGCGGCCGGTGATGATCGCGATGGATCTGATCCGGTTCGCGGCACTGCTGAGCGTTCCCGCCGCGTTCGCGTTCGGCCGGCTGGGTTTCGCCCAGCTCCTGGTCGTGTCCGTGGTGGTCGGCGCCGCCGACATCGCCTTCACGGCGGCCGGCGGCGCAGCACTGAAGGCGCTCGTGCGGCCGGACGACCTGGTCGTCGCGAACGGGCGTTTCGAGTCCACGAATTGGATCGCCACGGTGCTCGGACCACCGCTCGGCGGGGCCGTGACGGGGTTGTTCGGTCCGGTGATGACGGTGCTGGCCGATGCGGTCAGCTACCTGTTCTCGGCCGTGGGCATCCGGGCGATCGGCGGCGGGGAGCCCGGCCCCGCGCGAACCGGGGCACCACGGCGGCCGAGGGTCGGCGACCTGGTCGAGGGGTGGCGGTACATCGTGGCGGACCCGGCCCTGCGCCCGCTGTTCTTCAACACCGTCCTGGTCAACGGCCTGATCATGGCGAGCGCCCCGCTGCTGGCCGTCCTCATGCTCGGCCGCCTCGGGTTCGCACCGTGGCAGTACGGCCTCGCCTTCGCGGTGCCCTGCCTCGGCGGCTTGATCGGCTCGCGGCTGGCCCACCCGCTCGTCACGCGGTACGGGCAGCAGAAGGTCATCCGGACGGCCGGGGCGCTGCGCGCGTGCTGGCCGCTCGGGCTGGCCTTCATCGGCCCCGGTGTCGCCGGGCTGGTGCTCGTCATGGCGGTCGAGTTCGGGCTGATCGCCTGTATGGGCGTGTTCACCCCGGTGTTCGCCGCGTACCGCCTCGAACGGACGGGGGCGGACCGAACCGCCCGCACGCTGTCCGCATGGTCGATCACCAGCAAGGTCACCATCGCCGTGCTGACCGCCCTGTGGGGGCTGCTGGCCGGCCTCACCAGCGCCCGCACCGCGATCGCGGTCGCCGGACTGCTGATCCTGGCGACCCCGCTGCTGCTCCCTCGACCCGCGCGGCCTGTCACCGCACCGGCCGAGTTCTGCTCCGGAGTGCAGCGCGACGCGACCGGGGCATGACCGGGCGCGACCGGGGTGCGAGCGGGCACACCTCACCCTCCTTGTTCCCCGAGCCCCGAGGTGGCGGCGCGGACCGCCGCCACCTGCGGATCGGTGCGCCGGTCGTAGCGCCAGAGGGCGGGCAGGGCGGCGGCGAGGACGCCGGTGGAGGCGACGCAGGCCAGGCCGCCCGAGCGGAGCGCGGCGCGGATCCCGTAGCGGGCGGCGAGGCCGCCGGCGCGGATGTCCCCGAGGGCGGGCCCGGCGGAGCCGATCAGCAGCTCCAGGCCCGCCGCCCGACCGCGCAGCCGGTCGGGGATGGACTCGTTCCAGATCGCGCCGCGGAAGGTGTCGCCCAGCCAGTGGGCGGCCCCCGCGGCCGCCAGACAGAGCAGCAGCGCCCAGATGTTCGAGCAGAGGGCGGCCGCGACCATCACGACCCCGACCAGTGCGGCGGAGAACAGGACGGGCCGCCCGTGCCGGTGGACGCGCTCGGTCCACCCGCTGAAGGCCGCCGCGAGCAGGCTGCCCGCGGCCGAGGCCGAGTAGAGCAGCCCCAGTGCCCACAGCGCGTCCGACTCCACGGCCAGGAAGGGGAACAGCGCGGTGGGCAGGGCGAACACCGTGGCGGCGAGGTCGACCAGATAGGTGCCCACCAGTTCGGGCCGCCGCGCGGCGTACCGCGCGCCCTCGATGAGATCGTGCAGCGGCGGCGCCTCGGCGTCGCGTTCCGACGGGACGCGGCGGACCCGGGCGAGCAGGCCGATCGAGACCAGGAAGGTGGCGACGTCGAGCAGGTAGGCGGGCGCCGTACCGGCCGTGGCGATGACCACGCCGGCGATGCCCGGGGCGGCCAGCCCGACCACGCTCCAGCGCAGCGAGAGCAGCACACCGGCCGCGACCAGCTGATCGTGTGGCACCAGGCGCGGGACCATCGCCTCCAGTGAGGGTTGTTGGAGCCCCTGGAGCGCGGCCGCGCACCCGGCCGCGACGTAGAGCGGCCAGAGCAGCGGCGCGCCGAGCAGCGCGTTGACCAGCAGGAGTGCGCTCAGTGCGGCCAGGGCGATCTCGGTGACCAGGGCGACCGTCCGCCGGTCGGCGCGGTCGGCCAGTACCCCGCCGTACAGGCCCAGCAGGACGGTCGGGACCAGTTCGACCGCGCCGACGGCTCCCACCGCCAGGGGTGAGCCGGTGGCGTCCGCGATCTGCAGCGGGATCGCCGTGAGGGTGAAGATCGAGCCGAGCATGGTGACGGCGCCCGACGCCCAGACCAGTCGGAAGTCGCGGGAGGACCGCCAGGGCGCGGTGTTCGGCAGCAGCCGGGACCGGATCCGGTCCGTTCCGGTGCTCATTGCGGCATCGAATCCCTTCGGGTGGCGGGGTGGCGGGGTGGCGGGGTGGTGGAGTGGCGGGGCGGCGGAGTGGCGGGGTGGTGGAGTGGCGAGGCGGCGGGGTGGTGGTCGCAGCCCCCGGGGGCACCCGTCCTTATCAGTGATAAATTCCGAGCATGGAACTTAGCAGCGATAAGGTGGGGAGCCAAGCGAGTTTCGGTCGGGACCGACGGGAGGCCGGGGCGACATGGCGCTGCAACGTGACGAGGTGGTCCGCACCGCCCTGCGGCTGCTGAACGAGGTGGGCATCGACGGCCTCACCACGCGTCGCCTCGCGCGCGAACTCGGCGTGCAGTCCCCGGCGCTCTACTGGCACTTCAAGAACAAGCGGGAGCTGCTGGACCTCATGGCGGAGGCCATGACGGCCGAGGCCCTGCCGCCGGCCCGCGAGCCGGTCCCGGAGGAGTGGCCGCAGTGGCTCGCCGAGGACGCCCGGGCCAAGCGCCGCGCCCTGCTGGCCTATCGCGACGGCGCCCGGGTGCATGCGGGTACCTTGCCCACGGCCGGCGAACTGCCCGCGGTGGAAGCGCAGTTGAGTGCCCTCTGTCGGGCCGGTCTGCGCCCGCGGACCGCCCTTCGGCTGCTGCTCACGATCGACCGCTACCTCATGGGTTGGGTCACCGAGGAACAGGCCTGGAGCCAGGACGCCGCTGAGCGCGCCCAACCGGCCTTCCCGGACGAGGCGTTGCGCGACCTTCCACTGCTGCGCGAGGCCGCCGACACCCTGCGGATGACCGACCACGACGCCGACTTCGAGTACGGGCTCCAGGTGCTGATCGAGGGGTTCCGGAGCGCGATCGCCCGGGAGAAGGCATCCGGCCCCGGTGATCCGCTAGCGTGATCCGCCATGCGAACCCTTGACTCCGGCCGGACCGCGCTCGTCCTGGTCGACCTGATGGGCCGGATCGTCGCCCTGCCGCTGGCCCCGCGACCGGGTACCGACGTCCTCGCGGTGTCGCTGGACCTCGCGGCGGCCTTCCAGGCCGCCGGTGCCCCTGTCGTCGCCCTGCGCGTCGAGCGCCCGAACGTCGCCGAGCAGCCGCCCGGCAGTGCGCTGGTCGCGGAGGTGGCGGCACTGGCCGATGCCGTCCTGGTCAAGCGCACCATCGGGGGGTTCCACGGCACCGGGCTGCACGAGCTGCTTCAGGCGCGCGGTGTGGACACGCTCGTGTTCGCCGGCATCGCGACCAACCTGGGAGTGGAGTCGACCGCCCGGGCGGCCGCCGACCACGGCTACGAGCTGCTGTTCGTCGAGGATGCGCTGGCGGCTCTGACGGAGGCGGAGCACCGGTCGGCGGTCGATCTCGACCTGCCCCGCTTCGGCGAGGTGGTCGAGCGGGGAGCCGTCCGCTTCGGGTGACCGGGCGACCCGGGGTGCGGCGAGACCGCCGGGAGCCTCTGGTCAGCCCTGCGCCCGGGCGGACTCCAGGGCCTCGCGCAGCCGTCCGCCCGAGGCGGCGAGCAGTCGCCCGGCGGTCGGCGCGTCCACTCCGGCGAGTACGACCAGGACGGCGTCCTTGGCCGCACCGCGAGTGGCGGCCAGCGCGCTCCGGACGGTCTCCTCGTCCGCGCCGGTGGCCAGGGCGACGATCCGGTGCGCCCGGTCGCGAAGCTTCGCATTGTTCGCCCGCACGTCGACCATCAGGTTTCCGTAGGTCCTGCCGAGGCGGACCATGACGGCGGTCGAGAGCAGATTCAGCACCAGCTTCTGTGCGGTGCCCGCCTTGAGCCGGGTCGAACCGGCCAGCACCTCCGGTCCGGTCTCCACCTCGATGCCCAGCTCGGCCGCCGCCACCAGGGCGGAACCCCGGTTGCACGCCAGGCCCACGGTCAGCGCTCCCGTCGCACGGGCCCGTCGGAGCGCCGCCACCGTGTACGGCGTCCGGCCGGAGGCGGAGACGCCCACCACGCTGTCGGCGGCCGTCAGTGCCAGTGCGTCCAGATCGGCCAGGGCGAGCTCCGGGCGGTCCTCGGCTCCCTCGACCGCGCCGACCAGGGCTGCCGGCCCGCCCGCGATCAGGCCCACGACCTGGCCGGGGGCGGTGCTGAAGGTCGGTGCGCACTCGCTCGCGTCCAGTACCCCGAGCCGCCCCGCCGTGCCCGCTCCCGCGTACACCAGACGGCCGCCCCGGCCCATCCGGGCGGCGATCGCGTCGGCCGCGGCGGCGATCGGCTCCAACTGCCCGGCCACGGCCTCGGCGACGGTGCGGTCCTCGGCGTTCATCAGCCGGACGAGGTCGAGGGTCGTCATCCGGTCGAGGTCGGACCACTCGGGGCGTACGGCCTCGGTCGGCGGACCGCCGGCCGCGCTGCCGGCCGGGCCGGTCGTGCTGGCCGTGCCGGTCGGGCCGGTCGCCGTGCTGGGCTCGGCGTCCGGCGGGAGGTCGC
This sequence comes from Kitasatospora sp. NPDC058218, assembly GCF_042882445.1. NCBI lineage: Bacteria > Bacillati > Actinomycetota > Actinomycetes > Kitasatosporales > Streptomycetaceae > Kitasatospora > Kitasatospora sp. NPDC058218. Next base: position 43,015 of record NZ_JBHVWC010000052.1, read on the forward strand.
TGTCCATGAACGCTGTCTCCCCAAGTGCGCGCGCCGTCAACCCGGCCGGGGGTCGGGGTGGGTCGGTCGGGGGCAGGCCGTCCGTCGGTCGGGGTCAGGCCATCCAGAAGAACACGGCGGTCATCCGCCGCTCCTCCAGCGGGATGCCGTAGTACGCGGTGGCGCTGTGGATCAGGTTGGCGCGGTACAGGAGGAGCCGGTTGTAGCGGTTGGGGACGCGGACGTCCTCGCTGAAGGCGTCGCCCGGGACGCGCCGGGTGCCGAGCGCCTCGACGAGGTTGTTGTGCGGTGCGTCGACGAGGTTGCCGCCGAGGCGTCCGCCGGGGAACTGCTGGCGGTAGAAGCTGGTGCCGGCCTCCTTGGGGGCGCCGGGGCTGAGGTAGAGGACGGCCGCGTAGCGGCAGAGCGCCCGGGAGTCGGTGTGGGGGCGGGACTCCGACTCGCCGGCGCCGACCAGCTGGACGCAGTTGTGGTTGAGCGTGCCGCCGCCGGGAGTGCTCTGGACCCAGAGCCTGGACGCGCCGGTCGCCTTGCGGACCAGCGCCTCCACCCGGGCGAGCTCGTCCGGCTCCAGACCGGGCATGGTGCGCAGGCCGGGCCAGGCCTCGGGCCGGTAGGGGTAGCCCTCGGTCCAGTCGCCCCGGGCCAGGCAGCGTTCGCGGACCGCGTCCGGATCGGGCAATACGTTGTCCAGCACCCAGTAGTCCCGGCCGGGAGTGGGTTTGCGGTACGGCAGGACGGGCAGGGCGATCCGCCCGGCGGGCTGTGGGAGCATGCGCCGACCATAGGGTCGGGGCCCGCCAACGTTCTGCCGTGAACAGGTCAACCTTTCGTCAAGTGCCGGGACCTGCGCTTTACCGCCGCGGGCCGGGGTGCCGAGCGGCTCGGCCACGGCCGCGCGACGGCGTCGCGGCAGCGGTTCGCGGTGGTGCCTCAGTCGGCCGGCCGGACGGCGTACCCGTCGAGCGCGCCGCGCAGTTGGTCGAAGGCGCGGACGGCGGACGGGCGGATGGCAGCGGATATCGACTCGTGCTCCTCGCCGGCCTGGACGCGGCGGAACACCTCGGCGAACAGCGCCCGGCGGACCGCGCCGAGCAGGCCGGCCGCGAGCCGGGCCGTGAGATCGCCGGGGGAGGAGTCGGTGGCTTCGGCGAGGACCGCCGCCAGGGCGTCCTCGCTCTGCTCGTGGAGCTCGCGCAGCCGGGCGAGCAGTGCGGGGCTCGCCGTGACGGTGCGGGCGAACGCGGGATCGGAGAAGCCGAGGACGGGGTCGTGGTGGTCGATCGCCGCCAGGCAGCCCCGGCGCAGCGCGGCCAGCGCGGACTCGCCGGGCGCGCGTCCGGTGACTGTCCGGGCCTGCCCGGTGACGATCTCCTCGTGCAGGTCGAGGACCAGGTCCTCCTTGCGCGGGAAGTGGTTGGTGACGGTCATCTTGGCGACTCCGGCGGCTGCCGCGACCTCGGCGATCGTCGTCCGGTCGAAGCCGCGCTCGATGAAGAGCCGCGTGGCCGCGTTCGAGATCGCCTCGCGGGTGCGGCGCTTGTTGAGCTCGCGCAGGTTGGGGATTCCCTCGGTCATGGGGCGAGCCTAGCGCAGGTTCGCTGGGTCGAGCACAGAAATTAGGCTTGACCCATTCGATGGGACGGACCTAAGTTTGTTCCCGGCGGATCACCGCCTACTCGACCGCTCGGCGCCACGCCCTCGAACGAACGGACCGCCCATGTTCACCCAGCCCTCCGCGCTCCGCCTGCTGACCGTGCACGCCCACCCCGACGACGAGTCCAGCAAGGGGGCGGCCAGCCTCGCCCGCTACGCCGCCGAGGGGGTGGAGGTCATGGTCGCGACCATGACCGGTGGCGAGCGCGGATCCGTCCTCAACCCGGCGCTCGACCGGCCCGAGATCCGCTCCGACCTGGCCCGCGTCCGGCGGGGGGAGATGGCTGCCGCACGCGAGATCCTCGGTGTCGGGCAGCGCTTCCTCGGCTTCACCGACTCCGGGCTGCCGGGCCCCGACGAGCCGTTGCCCGAGGGGTGCTTCGCGCTCCGACCGACGGCCGTGGCCGCCGAGCCGCTGATCGCGCTGATCCGCGAGTTCCGCCCCCATGTCGTCGTCACCTATGACGAGACGGGCGGCTACCCGCACCCCGATCATGTGATGACCCATCGGGTCGCCGTCGAGGCCTTCGAGGCTGCGGCCGACCCCCACCGTTGTCCGGAGGCGGGCGCACCCTGGCAGCCGGCGAAGCTCTACTACCACCTGGCGCTGTCCCGGGCCTGGTTCCGGACCATTCACGACGCCATGACGGCGCGAGGCGTCGAATCGGCCATGGGCGAGCTGCTCGCCGACTGGCCGGACACCCCGCCCGCCCTCGCCGCCACCACCAGGATCCACTGCGCCGAGTACTTCGCGGTACGGGACGCCGCGCTGCTCGCGCACGCCACGCAGATAGAGCCCGGCGCCGGATTCATGGCGCACTCGCGGGACATCGAGCGCGAGGTCTGGCCCACGGAGGACTACCACCTGGCCCGGAGCCTGGTGGAGACGGCCCTCCCCGAGTCCGACCTGTTCGCCGGTCTGCGTCCCGGGGAGGAGCACGGATGATGCGTCTCAGCGGTTGGGGCAGGGAGAGGTGCGGAGCAGGTGGCCGCTGCGGCCGTGCGGCACCGGTTCCGTACCCCGGTCCGGTGCGGTACGGCCTGGCGGCGGGGTACGGCTCAGCACTGGCCGTCGGCCAGGACGAAGTAGCCGGTCCCGGTCCGCTTCAGCGTGTGGGTCGTGAAGGTGTTCCAGAGGCCCATGGCCTGCCCGGAGCCCAGGGCGAAGGTGAGGCCGCCGGCCTGCGTCGCACGGCCCGCCTTCACCTGGTTGTAGTTGTTGTCCGTGAAGCACTGCGGCGCGCTGCCCGTGGTGGTGACCGTCAGTCCCGCCGAACGGGCACCCACGACGCCCGCCGCGTCGACGGCGGCCACGGCGTAGGTGTACGAGGCCCCGGGGCTCAGCCCGATGTCGGTGTACGAGGTGCCGGTCGGGGCGGCCACCCGCGCGCCGTCCCGGTACAGCACGTACGAGGTGGCGTCGGTGACGGCCTGCCAGCCGAGCGCGACCGAATCCTGGCCGGTGGCGGTCGTGGTCAGGCCGCTGGGGGCGGGCAGCGAGGGTGTGGTCGGGCTGCCGCCGTCCAGCCCCCAGAACTGCGCCGTGTAGTAGCTGGAGCAGATCGCGTCGAGGAAGTAGGCGCCAGTCGCACCGCACTGGTCGGCACCCGGGCCGGGGCTGACGGCGAGCCCGTGGCCCATGCCCGCGACGGTGTACAGCGCCACGGCGGGCCGGCCGTTCGCGTCGTTGTAGACGGACTGCGTGGTGCCACCCGGCAGGGTCCTGGTGCCTGCGGCGCTCTGGCCGATGCCCCACACGTCCGTCCACTGGTCGCGCAGCTCGGTGCCGTTCACCGGCCTGACGGTGGTGTCCGCGGCGCCCTGCCAGATCGCCACCCGGGGCCACGGCCCGGTGTGGCCCGGGTAGGCCCGGCGGACTTTGTCGCCCCACTGGCTCGGGGTGAGCCGCTGGTCGTTGTTCTGGCAGCCCGAGGCGGCGCTCTGGGTGGTGGCACAGTGGGCGGGCAGGCCCGAGTCGATAGCTCCGCCCGCGAAGACGTCCGGGTAGTCGGCCAGCAGATCGGCCGCCATGCCGCCGCCGGCCGACAGGCCCGTGACGAACACCCGGTGGCTGTCCGAGCCGTACAGGGCCCGGGCCTTGGTGACCATCTCGACCACCGATTCGGCCTCGCCCGCTCCCCGGCTGTCCTTGGCGGCGTCGAACCAGCTGAAGCAGGAGAGGCTGTTGTTGGCGGTGCCGGTCTGCGGGAACACCACGGCGAAGCCGTACCGGTCGGCCATGGTGGTCCAGCCGGAGTTGCGGTAGTAGTCGGCGGCGGTCTGGACGCAGCCGTGCAGCGCGATCACCAGCGGTGCTCCGGTCGGCAGGCCCGTGGGGGTGTAGGAGTACATCGCCAGATTCCCGGGGTTGGCGCCGAATCCGGTGACCTGCTGGAAGGTCCCGCCCACGGCATCGGCGGCGTCGGAGGTCGCGGCGATGTCGGAGGTCGTGGCGGGGTTGGAGGCCCCGGCGACATCGGGAACGGCGAGGGCGGCAGAGCCGGAGGGGCTCGTGGAGACCGCAGCGACGGCGGAAGCCGGCGCGGTCGAGGCGAGCGCCACCACCGCCAGCAAGGCGGCCGCGGCGCGACGCGCGAGCCGCCCGCCCCGGCGAGGCGGTCCCGCGACGGGCGCTGCAGGAGCGGCCTCGGAGGCAGCGGACCGGGTGAGCGGTGTGTGGGGGACGGACCTGGTGGGCGAGGTGGACGCGCGCACCGGCAGCAGAGCCATGGGGGACTCCTGGGTGGGGGAGGAGTTCGGTGGGATGCCGTGCAGCGTGGCGCGTCCGGCCGCCGGGAGGTATGTGGCGGTCACCCGCCCTCGCCCGGTCCGTCATGGCCGGTGCCGCCATTGGCGAGGGCGCCTCCCCGGTGTGAGCCGCAGTTGAGCCGGGCGGGCGGAGCAGGCAGGTTGGTCCCATGAGTACGTACGAATTCCAGGACGAGAAGCCCGTGCCGGCCGAGGCGTTGCGCAGCCGTACCCACCACTGGCGGGCGGGCCCGCCGATCTCCGAGTTCTCGCACCTCACCGGTGAGGAGATCCTGCACGAGATCCTCGCGGGCCGGATCCAGCCGCCGTCGATGTCGAGCACGCTGGGCTTCGCCCTGGTCGAGGCCGGGCCGGGCACGGCGGTCTTCGAGGGCGAGGTCGGCGATCACCTCTTCAACCCGATGAACACCATTCACGGCGGCTACCTCGCCACCCTGCTCGACTCGGCGCTCGGTTGCGCCGTGATGAGTCGCCTTCCCGCCGGTACCGGTTACACCACCACCCAGCTGAACGTTCACATGGTGCGCCCGGTGTTCGCCGGTTCGGGGCGGCTGCGCTGCGAGGGCGTCGCCCTGCACGTCGGCCGGACTTTCGCGACGGCCGAGGCGCGGGTCGTCGGAGTGGAGGACGGCAAGCTGTACGCGCACGGGTCCACCACCTGTGCGGTCCTGGCTCCGCGTCCGACGGCGTGACGCACCGGGCCCCGGTCCCTTCCGGTGGCCGGGGCGCGGGAGGGGTGCCACGGCACCTCAGAGTGCGGCGGCGAGCACTCCGCAGAGGGCGAGGAAGCCGCAGATGCCGAAGTTGATCAGCTTGTGGGAGAGGAAGACGGCGGCGAACTCGCGGATCGTCGCACTTGGCCAGTAGTACGCCGCCGTGGGGGAGCCGAAGACCTGCCCGGTCACACCGGTCTTACGAGCCGTCAGTGCGGCCCGGAAGGCGTGGAAGTTGTTGGTGACGATCACACAGCGGTAGTCGGGTTTGGCCTGCTCCATGATCACCTTGGAGAGGAGCAGGTTCTCCTCCGTCGTGCGCGAGCGGTCCTCGCGCACGAGGTGCGCCTCGGGGAAGCCGCGTTCCACGAGGTAGTCGGCCATCGCGTGGGACTCCGGCAGTTTCTCGTCCGGCCCCTGCCCGCCCGAGGTGATCAGCACCGGTGGGTTCCCGCGCGCGGCCTGCTTCTCGTACACGTCCCGACCCCGGTTCAGCCGGCTGGCCAGCAGTGGCGGCACCCGGTCGCCGCCGATCAGGCCGGAGCCGAGCACCACCACGAAGTCCACGTCCCGGCGCGGCCGGTGACGGCCGTACAGGAAGGCGTAGCCCACGAAGCAGACGAACAGGAAGGAGACGTAGCCGACGACCAGCACGGCGGTGCCGGCGAGGACGCCCAGCCGGTACGAGCGGGTGAGCAGTGCCGCGACGAGCAGGGTGATCACCGCGAGAATGCCGAGCCCCGCGAGCAGGGAGAGGAGGTTGGCGGGCCGCCTGCCCTCCTTGCGGACCATGGTCAGGCCGTTGGCGATCAGGAAGCCGATCAGTGCCAAGGTCCCGATCGCCGGCAGCAGGATGATGGCGACCGCCGCCAGTTCGACGACCAGCGTCGGGGCCTTGCGCAGCTCGGCGAGCAATGCCAGCGCGAGGAAGGAGACGGCTATGCCGAGCAGGACGGCATTGCTGAACCGGCGTCGGTCGCGCAGGACCCCGATCCCGCACAGGACGAAGAAGAGGGCCGCTGGGGCATAGGCGATCATGCTCGTATCGTAGGGGCCGATCGGGTGGCTAGGAGTGGGCTGCGGGAGCCCCGCCGTCCGCCTCCCGCGCGGGAGATCCGGCCGGCTCACCCGGCCGTGCGGCCGACCCGGATCCGCTGTCCCGCCCGGTCCCTTCGGCCGGTGCGGGAGCGGTACTCGGCGCACCGGTCGTCGCCTTCGCCGTGCTGCGCCCGATCCGGCGCACGCTGGGCACCGCGGCGGTGCCCGCGCACGCCAGCGCCACCAGCGCAGCGGCCACCAGCAGGGGAACGCTGCTGCCCCAGGCGTCTGCTGCGAGCGGCGCGAGGGTGTAGCCGACCGGGGCGGCGGCCAGCGAGAGCAGCCAGTCGTAGGAGCTGACGCGGGCCAGGACGTGTGCGGGGAACTCCTGCTGAACCACCGTCTGCCAGACCGGGTTGAGGAAGCCGAGGCCGGCCATCGCGAGTGCGTAGGCGGTGACCGTCACCGGCGCCGGGGCGGCGACCGCGAGGGCGGCCAGCGGGAGTGCGTACAGGGCGAGGCCGAGGTTGGCGAGCAGGACCGGGCGGCTCGGCCGGACCTTCCCGGCGAGCAGCGATCCGGCCAGCAGGCCGATCGCGCCGGCCTGCGTCATGGCGATCCAGACCGCGTCGCCGCCCAGGTCCCGGGTGGCGATCAGCGGGCCGAGGGTGAGTAGCACCGCGCCGGCGCCGTTCCACGTGCCGTGGGCGATCAGGCTGGTCCAGTACCAGCTCCGTGAGCGCAACTCGCTCCAGCCCTCGGCCAGCTCGGTGAACAACGGACGGCGTTCCGCGGGGGTGTGCCGGACGGTGACCCTGGTCAGGAGTGCGGCGCTGACCACGAACGAGGCGCCGTTCAGCACGAAGGCCCAGCCGGCGCCGACCGAGTACACCAGGACCCCGGCGAGTGCGGGGCCGCCCAGTCGTGCCGCATTGCTGACGGAGGCGAGCAGCGCGTTGGCCCGCATCCTCAGTGCTCCCTCGACGGTGCCCGCGACCAGCGGGGAGGCGGTCGGGAGGGCGAACGCGGAGGCGATGCCGCCGATTGCCTCGGCGACGGCGATGTGGGCCAGGCCGGGCTCCCCGCCGATCAGCTCGACGCCGACGAACAGCTGGGCGGCGGCCCGCACCAGATCGGTCGTCAGCGCCACCGCCCGGGGGTTGAAGCGGTCCCCGACCACGCCGCCCAGCGGGAGCAGGAGCAGTCGCGGCACCATCGCGCAGCCCAGGACGAGGGCGAGCGCACCGGAGGAGCCGGTGGCCCTGGTGATCGCGATGGCGAGGGCGGCGGGGACGATCGCGTCGCCGAGCGTGGAGATGGTCCGGCCGAGGAAGAGCAGCCGGAAGTCGGGGAGCCTCAGTGGGTGGGTCACGGCGAAACTATATTTCGGTACCGAAATTTCGGCAACGAAATATCTCCGGTATTTCGGCGGAGCCTAGACTCGTCCCATGGAACACCCCGAGCGACGAGCCGACGAGACACGTGACGAGCCGGTGGACGCGCCCCGGGGCGAGGAGCTCGACCGGCCCCGGGGTGAGGAGCGTGACTGGACGGACGGCCATGTCGAGCGCTGGCGCCCGGTCCGGCCGCAGCTCGATCCGGACATCGAGGGCGCCGTCACCCGGATGACCAAGCTCCTGCGGCACCTGGGCCGGGTGCGCGAGCAGGGCCTCGCCGACTACGGCCTGCAGAAGCACGAGTTCGACACGCTCCACGTCCTGGCCGGCCGGGGCGGCCGGGCCGTCCCGTCCGATCTGCGCGACGACCTCGGTCTGGCGCCGGCCTCGGTGACCGGCCGCCTGGAGGCCCTGGAGCGGCGCGGGTTCATCGTCCGCACCCCCTCCACGGAGGACCGGCGCCGGGTCGACGTCGAACTCACCGAGGCCGGTCGGGCCGCCTGGGGGGAGGCACTGGACGTCGTCGGCCGGGAGGAGCGCCGCCTGCTGGGGGTTCTGGCGCCCGACGAACGCCGCCGACTCTCCGACCTGCTGCGCCGGGTCCTCCTGGCATCGGAGGCCCCGGGCGCGGGTGGCACCCGGGCAGGGCGGCCGTCGGCCCACTCGTGAGCGCTCGTGGCCGAAGCGGTCGCGGCCGGCCCCCGGTCGGACCGGTGGAGGGCGCCGCGGAATCCGCCGGCGCGGGCGGCCGTGCCGGCGGTCGAGTGGGATCCGGGCGGGGTGCGCCCAGGACGGCGTGGTCTGTCGTGGTCAGTGCCGGGCCGGGCCGGCGAACCGCTCGATGGCCGCGAACACCGCCGCGCTCATGGCCGGGCTCCCGGTGTGACCGGATTCCTGGATGACCGTCAGCTCGGCGTCCGGCCAGGCCTTCGCCAGCTCCCAGGCGGTCCTCAGCGGTGATCCGAGGTCCAGCCGGCCGTGGATCAGTACGCCGGGGATCCCGGCCAGTCGTCCGGCGTCGCGCAGGAGTTGGCCGTCGTCCAGGAAGGCGTCGTGCGCGAAGTAGTGCGCGGTGATCCGGGTGAAGGCCATCAGTGCGTCGCTGGGACGGTCGGAGTAGGCGTTCGGCTTCCCGAGCGACTCGTGCGCGATCACCGCGTCCTCCCAGGTCGCCCAGTCCCGCGCGGCCTTGCGTCGGACGGCCTCGTCGGGGCTGTTCAGCAGCCGGCTGTACGCGGCCACCAGGTCGCCGTCCCGGTCGGCGGGCGGCAGCGCGTCGCGGAACGCCTCCCAGGGGCCGGGGAACAGCCGGCCGACGCCGCGGTACAGCCAGTCGGTCTCCTCGGGGCGGGTCATGGTGACCCCGCAGATCACGATCTCCGAGACCCGTTCGGGGTGGGCCTGCGCGTAGGCGAGGATCAGGGTCGACCCCCAGGAGCCGCCGTACAGCAGCCACCGGTCGATGCCCAGGTGTTCGCGCAGCCGTTCCATGTCGGCGATCAGGTGGGCGGTGGTGTTGTGCTCCAGTCCGGTCGACGGGTCGGACGCGTGCGGCAGGCTCTGTCCGCAGCCGCGCTGGTCGAACAGCACCAGGTGGTAGCGCTCCGGGTCGAAGTGGCGCCGGTTTCCCGGGTTGTGCCCGGACCCGGGCCCGCCGTGCACCACGACGGCCGGCTTGCCGGCCGGATTTCCCGAGGCCTCCCAGTGGATCCGGTGACCGTCGCCGACCTCCAGCAGTCCTTGCGCGTAAGGCTCGCCGATCGGGTACGTCTCGGGCATGGCTGTGGTCCTCCGGGGCGATCGGCGGCCGATCGCGGTGAACTGTGGCGAGCGGCGGTGAACGAACGGGACGCCGTGAGGCTACCCGCCCGGCCCGCCGCCCGTCGATCGCCCGCCGACCCAGAAGCGGCCCGGACGGCGGCCCGGTCAGTGACACCGACATCGGCACCGGCCTCGGCCCCCGGACGGCGGGCGGGCGCGACGGGTGCCCGCCGGGGGCACCCGGTCGCGTCGGCCGGAGGTCAGCGGCCGGTGGCCTCCACGGCCGCCTGGGCCGCGCGTGCCAGCTCCCGGCGCGGCTGCCACCGGTCCGCGGACCGGCCGGTCCTGGCCGCGGGAGCCGGGATCGGGGGCAGGAAGGTCACCTCGGCCACCAGGCCGCGGACCGACACCACCCGGGCGAGCGAGGAGAGCAGACCGTCCTCGCCGACGAAGGCGGGCACGCTGGTCGCCCGCCCGTCCGCGAGCCGGTACCGGACCGTCACCGGCTGCACGGGGGCGCCGGCCTGGACGGCGGCCTCGAAGAGGGCCGGCCGGAACCGGCCGCTCTCCCGCCCGCACCAGGTCGACCCCTCGGGGAAGACGACCACGGGGCGGCCGGCCCGCAGCAGTTCGGCGACCGCGGCGACCGTGCCCGGGAGGGCGCGCAGCCGGTCGCGGTCGAGGAAGACGGTGCCGCTCCAGGCCACCATCGGGCCGAGCACCGGCCAGTGCCGGACCTCGGTCTTGGCCAGTGAGCGACCGGGCCGGCCGGCCGCGATCAGGGGGATGTCCAGCCACGAGACGTGGTTGGCCACCACCAGGACCCCGCCGCCGCCGGCCGGGGGCGGCGCGAGCCGGACAGAGACGCCGAGCGCACCGAGCAGGGTGCGGGCCCACCGCCGGACCAGCTCGTCGCGGAGCCCGCCGGGCAGGGCCCGCACCGACGGGGTGAGGGCCAGACCCGCCACCAGCACGGCGAGGAAGGCGGCGAGGCGCAGGACGCGCCGGGGGAGCGCCACCACGGGGCCGGGCTCGGTCAGACAGGTCTCCGGCGTGCAGGGAGCCGTCGGCAGCCAGACGCTCATGAGACGGGTCCGGGCGCGGGTTCCGCACCGCCGGGCGCGGCGGTCCCGGCGGCCGGGGTCGGGGCGGCCGGCCCGGAGAGGAAGTGCCGCAGGTAGCGCGGGTCGGTGCGCTCCAGCGACAGCAGCACGTACAGGTCGGCGGTGGCGAAGTCCGGGTCGTGGGCGGGCGCGCCGCAGACCCAGGCGCCCAGCCGCAGGTACCCGCGGAGCAGCGCCGGCAGGGCGGCCCGCTCGGCCCGCGGCAGGCCGGTGGGGTCCCAGGGCCGGTGCGGGCTGACCCGGTACTCCTCGGGGGCGAGGTACTTGGCGCTGACGGTGTCCCAGACCCGCGCCGCCGTGGCGCCGCCGTCGTCCAGCGGGATCGAGCAGCAGCCGCCGACCCAGGTGTTGCCGGTGTCGGCGAGGTAGCGGGCGATGCCGCCCCACATCAGGTTGATGACGGCGCCGTTGCCGCGGTGGTCCGGGTGGATGCAGGAGCGGCCGAGCTCCACCAGGCCGTCGCGGAGCGGGGCCAGGTTGCGCAGGTCGAACTCGCCGTCGGAGTAGAGCCGCCCGGCCCGCCGCGCGGCCTCCGGGCGCAGCAGCCGGTACGTCCCCACCACCGGGCCGTCCTCGCCCTCGCGCACGAGCAGGTGGTCGCAGAACTCGTCGAACGGGTCGACGTCGAGCCCCGCCACCGGGCTGTGCAGCAGGGCGCCGAGCTCGGCGGCGAAGACCTGGTGGCGCAGCAGCTGGGCGGCCCGCACGTCGTCCTCGTCGCGGGCGAGCGCGACGGTGTACGCGGGCGCCGTGCCGAGGAGGGCCGGCGCGGGGACCGGTCGGGCGGCAACCGGCCGGTCGGCGGTCGGCTGCGTCGGGAGCGTCGGGAGCGGGGCGGGGAGTACCGAGGTGTGGCCGGGGGTGACTGCGGGCGGAGCGTACGTGGGGACGGTGGTCATGGCGGACCCTCCAGGGCGGCACGGACGACGGCAGCCACGGAACGCCGTGGCACCGGTTCGCACTGCTCGGTCGTGGGGCGTGCGAACCGGTATCCGTATGTTTCTCCGTGTCGGCTGGCGTCCACGTTGCCGTTCGGCGGAGCGCAGATGTGCACCTGCTGAATGGGGCCACTCGCCGTCTGCCGGACACCTGTTCGGTGTGCGGGCGCCACCGTATGCTCCGCTCCATGGGGTGGAAACCGGGGGCCGCGCGGCGGCGGACCATCGCCGCGGAGCTGCGGTACGTCCTGCAGGTTCAGGCCCAGCTGGCGGTCGTGCTGCTCCTGCTCCACCTGCTGGCGCGACTCGTCGGACTGCCCACCTCCCCCTGGTGGATGCTGGTGGTGGCGATGGCCGGCGCCCTGCAGGTCACGTCCGACCGGTGCTGGGAGGAGGACCGGAGGCGGAGCACCCTCGTCTTCGCGCTGCTGGTCGCCCCCGTGGTGGGGGTGGTCCCGTTCCTGGCGGTCGGTGCCTTCCTCGGCTGGGACACGAAGGCGACGGACGCCGCGCTGCCCCCGAGCACGGTCGTCGGCCTGCTGCTCGCCTCGCACGTGCTGCGCACGGCCCACCTGTCGCGCCTCGCCCACCTGTCCCGCCGCGCCCGCCGACCGGGCCTCGGGCCGGCGGCCGGGGCCAGGGAGGCGGGTGCGGCCGGGGCGTCGGCCGTCGGCGAAGGGGCAGGCGCAGGTGCGGAAGCGCGGGCCCCCGTCGCCGAAGCACCGGGGGCCCGTCGCACCACACCGGACGGTGGGGAGATCTGACGCCTCAGAAGGCCTGCCAGCCGGCCGGGTCGACGCCACCGGGAACGGCGGCGGCCGGGCCGTAGGGCTCGCGGGTGAGGACGAAGGAGCCGAGGTCCAGGTGGCTGACCGAGCCGTCGGCGGACCGGACGATCCGCAGCGTCTCGCCCGCGTAGTAGTTGTCCAGCCCCGTCCAGGTGCCGTCCGGTTCGGCGCGGAAGCGGGAGCTGCGGGTGCCGCCGGTGAGCGGTGCCAGCTCCAGGGCACGGTCGGCCTTCAGCCGCAGCGTGTGCCCGGTGGCGCCCCAGTACCAGGGGCCGGTGAGCGCGAGCAGCTCCTCGTCGACGGAGGACAGCGGACGCCAGGGCTCGGGCAGCCGGGGTTCGTGCTCGGCGGTGAGGGCGATCAGCTCCGCCGCGACCCGCGGGGTGTTGCCGCCGCTGGTCGCGTTGGCGAGCGCGATCGCCGCGAGGCCGTCCGCCTCGCTGACCCAGAGCCCGGCGGTGAAGCCCGGCACCGAGCCGGTGTGGCCGTACAGCACTCGGCCCTCGTGGCGCAGCAGTTGCAGCCCGAGACCGTACCCGGTGGACCAGTCGTCGCCCCCCGGGCCGGTGGCGGGCCGGCGCATCTCGGCGAGGCTCTCGGCGGCCAGCACCTTCGGGTCGCCGCCGGCCAGGAAGGCGGCCCACCGGGCGAGGTCTGCGGCGGTCGACCAGAGCTGCCCGGCGGGTGCCATCAGCCCGGTGTCGGTCAGCGGCTCGGACAGCATGACGTCGGCCCAGGGGTGGACGGCGAAGCCGCCGGCGTGCGGCTGCCGGGGCAGCAGGGTGGTGCGGTCCATCCCGAGCGGCTCCAGGATCTCGCGGCGCAGCACCTCGTCCCACGGTTCGCCGCGCAGGCGCTCGACCAGCGCGCCGAGCAGGGCGTACCCCGGGTTGGAGTAGTGGTAGAGCTGCCCGGCCGGGTGCTTGCGCGGGCGCTCGCGCTCCAGGAGGTCGGCGAGGTCCGGGCGCAGCGAGCCGTCGGTCCGCTCCCACCAGGGCGCCGGGGTCTCGGCGGCGAGGCCTGCCGAGTGGGCGAGCAGCTGGGCGACGGTGGCCCCGTCGGCCGGGGTGCCGGGAAGGTGCCGCTCCACCGGGTCGGCCAGGTCGAGCAGGCCCTCGTCGCGGAGGCGGAGCACCAGGACGGCGACGAAGGTCTTGGTGAGCGAGCCGATCCGGTACTGCACGTCGCCGTCGGGCGCATGACCGTCGATCATGCTGCGGGCACCGCTCCAGACCAGCCGGCCGTCCCGGACCACCGCGGCGACCAGCGAGGGCGTGCGGCCCTCGGCCTGCGCGACCGCGATCCGATGGAGCAGGGCGCGGCGGGTCGTGGGGAGGAGCTCGTCGTACTGGTCGGTCATCTGATCCTCTGAATCTTCCGAGGGGAGCGGCTGGACAGGTGCGCCGGCGCCGGGTGGTCGACCGTCACCGGGAGTCGCCGGCCAGGCCGGACGGCGCCTTCAACCTACGTCGGCCGCCTACCGCATTTCACCTCCTTATCCCGGGCGGGCCCGGATGGTCAGCCGCAGCCGCTCCTTCGCACCCGCACCCGCCACAGTCGCTCCGCCGCGCCCACAGCCGCTCCGCCGCCACCGCGCCGCCGCACCGATCCCGGGCCGGATCCCCGCAACACGCGGCACCGGTGACGATCGGTCGATCGACGGTCGGCGGAGAGTAGCATCGGCTCGACCATGACAAGCCGGCTCGCGCGGCCGCCCTCCGAGGCCGACCGGCGGCAGCCGGCCTCCGGCGATGGGAAACCTGATGAGAGCCTGGCTACGGGCAGTCACTGCGGCTGCCCTGGTGACCTTTCTTGCCCTGCCCGCACTGAGCACCGAGGCGGCCGCGGCCGACGACGGACGCGGCCCGGACCACTCCGGCCGGTGCGCCCCCGGCGTCCCGGTCGGCCCCGGCGGCGACGCCTTCTACGAGCCCCCGTCCCCGCTCCCCGAGGGCCACCACGGTGACCTGATCTGGGCGCGGAGCATCGAGGCGCCCGACCACGCCCGGGCCTGCAGGATCCTCTACCGCTCGACGCTGCACGACGGCACCCCGGTCGCCGTCTCCGGCCTGGTCGTCTGGCCGACCGGCGCGGTCCCGCGCGGCGGGCGCAACGTCGTGGCGTGGGCCCACGGAACGGTCGGCGGACCGCGCCAGTGCGCGCCGTCCGCCGCCCCGAACCCGGCCCGGGACCTCGTCGACTACTTCAGCTACCAGAGTCCCTTCTCGATCGACGTCGGTGTCCCCGCGTTGACCCAGTTCCTCGGCGCCGGCGACGTCGTGGTGGCGACCGACTACCAGGGGCTGGGCACGCCGGGCGTCCACCAGTACGTGGTCGGCGCGACCGAGACGCACAACGTCCTGGACTCGGTCACCGCCGCGCAGCAGATCCGGTCCGCCCGCGCGGGCAGCCGCACGGCCGTCCTGGGCTGGTCGCAGGGCGGTGGCGCGGGGTTGTTCGTCGCTCAGGACGCTCCCGGCTACAGCCCGGACCTCGACCTGGTCGGCGTGGCCGCGCTGGCACCGGCGGCCGACCTCGGCCCGCAGTTCGCCGGCCTCGTCCCGCCCGGTCCGCGCAACGAGTCCTCGGAGGCCCACAACGCGGCGCTGCGGATCAACGTCTACCGGGGCTTCCTGGCGGCCTACCCCGAGCTGCGCGCGACCGACGTGCTGCAGCCGGCCGGGCTCCAGGCGCTGGAGGGCGACGGGGTGGCGTGCATCGAGCACTTCGCCGACGTGATCCAGAACAACGTCGCCGACAACCACCAGCTGGACACGCTGTTCAAGCCGCTGCGCGACGTGCCGCAGGCCTGGAGCCGGCGCTTCTACGAGAACACCCCGGGCTACGCCACCACCGTGGCGCCGGTGCTGGTGATGCAGGGGACGGCGGACACCGTCATCAACCCCCACTCCACCGACCAGTACGTCAAGCGGGCCTGTGGCTTCAGCCGGCCGGTCGAGTACTCGACGTACCAGGGTGCGACCCACAACACGATCCCCTTCGAGGCGCAGCAGGAGTACCTGGCCTGGATCGCCGACCGTTTCGCCGGCGAACCGGCGCCGTCCAACTGCTGACGCGTCGGCATCCGTCGCGCCCGGCCGCCCCGGTGGCCGGAACGTGACGTGACCGAGGCGATCGCCGAGGCCGCACGGGCTCGCGGGTTCCTGGTGGACCCGGGGCCGTGCGGCCTTCGGCGTCCTCCTCCCGGGGCCCGTTCACCCTCCGCTCACCGTCCGCTCGCCGGACGGTACTTGACAGCATGAATTGGTCCAGTCCATTTTGGGCTCCTCCCCGCACCTCCACCCCCACACCCCCACTGGAGGTCACCGGTGCTCAAGCGCACCCGACTGCCCGCCGTCGGCGCGGCGGCCCTGCTCGCGGCCGCGGCCGCGTTCACCGCACCCACCGCCGCCCACGCGGCGAACCAACTCGGCAACCCCGGATTCGAGACCGGCACCCTGGGCGGCTGGTCCTGCACCGGCGGACTCGGCTCGGTGGTCTCCACCCCCGTGCACGGCGGCAGCAAGGCCCTGGCCGGCGCCGCCACCGCCGGCGACAACGCCAAGTGCACGCAGACGGTCGCCGTCCAGCCCAACACCACCTACTCGCTCTCCGGCTGGGTCCGCGGCAGCTACGTCTACCTCGGCGTCACCGGCGGCGGCTCCGCCTGGACCTCCGCCGCCGACTACACCAAGGTGAGCGTCTCCTTCACCACCGGTGCCACCCAGACCAGCGCGGAGGTCTACCTCAACGGCTGGTACGGCCAGGGCACCTACTACGCCGACGACCTGAGCCTGGACGGCCCCGGCGGCGGTACCCCCACCGACACCCAGGCGCCCACCACCCCCGGCAACCTGCGCAGCACCGGCAAGTCCGCCACCAGCGTCACCCTCGCGTGGGACGCCGCCACCGACAACGTCGGCGTGACCGGCTACGACGTCTACCAGGGCGCCACCAAGGTCGCCACCGCCACCGGCACCGGAGCCACCGTCAACGGGCTGACCGCCGCCACCGCGTACACCTTCACCGTCAGGGCCCGCGACGCGGCCGGCAACACCTCCGGGTCGTCCGGCGCCCTCGCCGTCACCACCGACCCGGGCGGCGGCGGCACCCCGACCGGGTTCAAGCAGGCCGCGCCCTATCTCTACAACGGCTGGGGCAACCCGCCGGCGCCGGCGACCGTCATGAACGCCACCGGCATCAAGTGGTTCACCCTGGCCTTCGTCCTCGCCCAGAACGGCTGCAACCCCACCTGGGACAGCCAGCGGCCGCTGCTGAACGGGGTCGACCAGGCCACCATCAACGCCGTCCGCGCGGCCGGCGGGGACGTCGTCCCGTCCATCGGCGGGTGGAGCGGCAACAAGCTCGGCCCCAACTGCGCCACCACGGCGGACCTCGCCGGCGCTTACCAGAAGGTGATCGACGCCTACGGCCTGAAGGCGATCGACGTCGACATCGAGAACAGTGACGAGTTCGAGAACACCGCCGTCCAGGACCGCATCCTCGGGGCGCTCAAGATCGTCAAGCAGAACAACCCCGGCCTGCGCACCATCCTGACCTTCGGCACCGACACCACCGGCCCGACCTACTACGGCAACCGGCTGATCGAGCAGTCCAAGGCGCTCGGCGCGGACATCGACGTCTTCACCATCATGCCGTTCGACTTCGGCAACGCCTCCACCGACATGTACGCCGCCACCGTGAGCGCGGCCGAGGGGCTGAAGGCCAAGCTCAAGTCCACCTTCGGCTGGGACGACGCCACCGCCTACGCGCACGTCGGGATCTCCGGCATGAACGGCCTCAGCGACACCAACGAGGTCACCACCGTCCAGAACTGGACCGCGATCCGCGACTGGGCCAACGGCCACCACATCGCCCGGCTCGCCTTCTGGTCGGTCAACCGCGACCGCGGCTGCGCCGGCGGCGGCCTGCAGGAGACCTGCTCCGGCATCGCCCAGAACGACTGGCAGTTCACCTCCGTCACGGCCGGCTTCACCGGCTGACGCCCGGCCCCCGGCAGCCCGGCCCGGGCCTCTCACCACGAGAGGCCCGGGCCGGGGCCGTCAGTAGCCCGGTCGCGGCACGCCGGTCGGCCCGCTCAGCCCCCGCAGCGGCGGGAGCTCCGGGCGGTCCAGCCACGCCGTGAACAGCGCGTCCAGCGAGTGGTCGGCGTAGCGGCCCGCGTGGGCGCGGAAGTCGGCGGTGCCGACGACGCCGTGCCGGTGGGTGGTGGCCCAGTCCCGGAGCATCGGGAAGAAGGAGGCGTCGCCGAGGGTGAGCCGGAGCGCGTGGACGGTGAGGCCGCCGCGCTGGTAGAGCCGGTCGTCGAACATCAGCTTCCGGCCCGGGTCGGCCAGCTTGAGGTCCTGGGGGAGGCCGGCCAGCAGGACGTGCGCGGCCGTCGCGTGGGTGGCGGCGGACGTTCCGCCGGCCCGTTCGGACCAGAGCCACTCCGCGTACTTGGCGAAGCCCTCGTTGAGCCAGATGTGGCTCCAGTCGGCGATCGACACGCTGTTGCCGAACCACTGGTGGGCCAGCTCGTGGGCGATCAGCCGCTCACGCTCCCAGCCCCCGCCGAGGTGGTTGGTGCCGAAGGTGGCGACGCCCTGCGCCTCCACCGGGACCTCCAGCTCCTCGTCGGCGACGACCACCGCGTACTCGCCGAACGGGTAGGGGCCGAAGACCTCCTCGAAGAACGCGGTCATCTGCGGCTGCCGCCCGAAGTCCACCGCGAAGTCGCCGCCCAGCCGCTCGGGCACGTACCCGGTCTGCCGGACGGCCGGGCGCTCGGCGAGCACGACCGGTCGGTAATGGCCGATCGAGACGGTCACCAGGTACGTCGAGGTCGGTGCGCTCTGCTCGTAGACCCAGGTCGTACTGGAGGCGTGCGTGGTGCGGGTGAGCAGCCGGCCGCCGACCACCACGGTGTACGGGGACGGCGTGGTCACCGCTATCTGGTACGTGGCCTTGTCGGCCGGCCGGTCGTTGCACGGGAACCAGGACGGGGCGCCGACGGGCTGGCTGGCGACCAGCGAGCCGTCGGTCAGCTCCTCCCAGCCCAGGCCGCCCCACGGGCTGCGCACCGGGCGCGGGTTCCCGGTGTAGTGCACCTCGACGGTGAACGCGGCGCCGGCCGCGAGCGCCTTGGCCGGGCGCACCCGCAGCTTTCCGGCCCGGTGGGTGTAGCGGGCGGCCTTGCCGTCCACCAGGACCCGGCCGATCCGGAACTCGGCGAGGTCGAGCGCGAACTCGGGCAGGACCGTCCCGGCGACGGCGCTGAGCCGGGCGGTGCCGCCCAGCCGGTTGGGCCCGGGCCGGTAGTCCAGGGCGAGCTCGTAGCGGTGGACCCTGTAGCGGGTGTCCCCGCTGTTCGGGAAGTACGGGTCCGGGGCGGCGGTGGGGGCCGCCGAGGCGTGCTGGTGGTTCACCGGGCGGGATTTCACCGGGTCGTGCGCTCCCTGCGAACTGGGGGACGTGGAGGTGGCGGGCGTCTCGAAGGGGGCGGCGGTCACGAGGTGGCCTGCCACACCTCGATCGGGTTGCCCAGCCACCGCGTGTCGGCGGGGACGGACTCGGCGCGCATCACCAGCGAGGCCGGGCCCAGGGTGCTGCGCGCGCCCACCGTGCTGCCGGGCAGCACGATGCCGCCCGGGCCCAGGGTGGCGCCCTCGCGGAGGATGACAGTATCCATCCGCATGATCCGGTCGTGGAAGAGGTGGGTCTGCACCACGCAGCCCCGGTTGATGGTGACCCCGTCCCCGAGGGTCACCAGGTCCGCCTCCGGCAGCCAGTAGCTCTCGCACCAGACACCCCGCCCGACGCCCGCGCCGAGCGCCCGCAGCCAGACGTTCAGCACCGGGGTACCGGGCACCGCGCCGACCAGCCACGGCACGGCCAGCACCTCGACGAAGGTGTCCGCGAGTTCGTTGCGCCACACGAAGCCGCTCCAGAGCGGGTGCTCCACCGCCCGGAACTTCCCGACCAGCACCCACTTCGCCGCCACCGCGACCACGCAGGCCGCCCCGCCGGCCGCCAGCAGCACCAGACCGGACAGCAGCGCCGCCACCACCGGTGACCAGCTCGCCGACAGCCAGGAGAGCGAGGCGAGGGTCAGCGCACCGAGCGCGCCGGAGGCCAGTACCGGCAGCAGCCGGGCCACCTCCACCAGCCCGCGCGCCCAGAGCAGCCGGGCCGGCGGCTCGTAGGTGAGGCTCTGGTCGGACTGGTCGGCCGAGCGCGGCAGCCGCATCGGCGGCATGCCCAGGTAGGAGCTGCCCTTCTTGGCCTTCTTCGGCGTCGCCGACAGCACACCGACCAGCCCGCGCGCCGGGACGGCCCGCCCGGGCGCGGTCATCCCCGAGTTGCCGAGGAAGGCCCGCTCGCCGACCTTCGCCTCACCGAGCCGCAGCCAGCCGCCGCCCAGCTCGTACGGGGCGATCAGGGTGTCGTCCGCCAGGAACGCGCCGTCCCCGACCGTGGTCAGGCTCGGCAGCGCCAGCACGGTGGACACCTCGGCGCCCCGGCCGACCTTCATCCCCAGCGCCCGCAGCCACAGCGGCGTGACGAGGCCCGCGTACAGCGGGAACAGGATCTCGCGGGCCTGGTCCATCAGCTGGGTGACCGTCCAGGCCTGCCAGCCGACCCGGCCGTGCAGCGGGTGCACGCCCGGCGCCAGCCCGATGCTCAGCAGCCGCACGGCCACCACCAGCTGCGTCGCGTACACGGCGCCGTACGCCAGGGTGGCGGGGAGGAGGCCGAGCAGGGCGCCGCCGAGCGCGGCGCCGAGACCGTCGCCGGGGTGGACGAAGCGGGAGAGCACCGCGAGGCCGGCGAGCGCGGGCAGCACCGGCAGCAGGCTGAGCGCCGTGCCGCTGGCACCGAACAGCGCCGCCCAGCGGGCCTGGCGGGCCGGGCGGTCCTTGGGCCAGGTCCGCTCGGCCCGGCCCAGCTTCACGGCGGGCGCGCCGCCCCAGCGCTGGCCGGTCGTCACCTGTCCGGTGACGCTGGAGCCGGCCACCACCTGGGCCCGCTTGCCGACCCGGGCACCGGGCAGCAGCGTCGAGCGGGTGCCGACCACGGCCCCCGAACCGACCTTGACCAGGCCGACCTCCAGCCGGTCGCCGTCCAGCCAGTAGCCGCAGAGGTCGACCTCGGCCTCCACCGCGCAGCCCCGGCCCAGCTTGAGCATCCCGGTGACCGGCGGCATCGAGTGCAGGTCCACCTCCGGGCCGACCTTGGCGCCGAGCGCCCGGGCGTAGCGGATCAGCCAGGCCCCGGAGAGCGAGGTGGCGCCGGTCACCTCGGCCAGCCGCTCGGCGGTCCAGAGCCGCAGGTGGGTGCTGCCGCCGCGCGGGTAGCTGCCGGGCCGCAGGCCGCGCAGCAGCAGCCGGGCGCCGCCGGCCGCGACGGCGAGCCGGCCCGCCGGGGAGAACAGCGCCAGCGCACCCGCGCCGACCGCCCACCAGGAGGCGGTCGGCGCCCAGGGGTAGTAGCCGAACCAGGCGAGCACGTTGCCGAGCGCGAGCAGGGCGACCGTCCAGCGCAGCCCGACCACGGTGAAGAGCGGGATCAGCAGGAGCAGCTGGAGCAGTTTGGCCCTGGTCGGCACCAGGGCGACGGTGCGGGTCTCACCGCTGTCCGCCGCCGACCGCTCCAGGTGGCGGGCGAGCTTGCGCAGGGTCGGCTGCTGGTAGATGTCCAGCACGGCGGCGCTCGGGTAGCGGGTGCGCAGCAGGGTGGTGAGCCGGGCGGCGGCCAGGCTGCCGCCGCCGATGGCGAAGAAGTCCTCGCGCGGGCCGCTGACCGGCACCCCGAGGATCTCGGTCCACTGCTCGGCCAGCCAGGCCTCGGTGCCGTAGAGCTGCTCGGTGGGCCCGGTGGCCTCCAGGTCGGGCAGCGGCCAGGGCAGGGCATTCCGGTCGACCTTGCCGGACGTCCGGGTGGGCAGGGCGTCCACCGGGGCGAGCAGCGGCACCAGGGCGGCGGGCAGCTCGGCGCGCAGCCGCTTGACGGCCAGCTCGCGGTCCCAGCCGTCCTTGGTGACCAGGTAGCCGACCAGCAGCTGGTTGCCGCCGCGCGCGGTGCGGACGGCGGCGGCGGCACCGGCGACGCCCGGCAGGGCCTGCAGTGCGGCGTCGACCTCGCCGAGTTCGATCCGGCGGCCGCCGAGCTTGATCTGCTCGTCGCCGCGGCCGAGGAAGAGCAGGCCCGCGGGGTCGGCCTGGACGAGGTCGCCGCTGCGGTAGGCGCGGTCCCAGCCGAGCGAGGGCAGGGGGGCGTACTTCTCGGCGTCCTTGACCGGGTCCAGGTAGCGGGCCAGACCGACGCCGCCGATCACCAGCTGGCCGGTGCCGCCGGGGGCGACCGGCTCGCCGGCCTCGTCGACCACGGCGAGGTCCCAGCCGTCCAGCGGCAGGCCGATCCGGACCGGGCCGTCGCCGGTGAGCAGCGCGGCGCAGGCCACCACGGTCGCCTCGGTGGGGCCGTAGGTGTTCCAGACCTCGCGGCCCTCGGTGACCAGCCGCTGCACCAGCTCGGACGGGCAGGCCTCGCCGCCGAAGATCAGCAGCCGGACTTCGTTCAGCGCCTCGGCGGGCCAGAGCGCGGCCAGCGTCGGGACGGTGGAGACGACGGTGATCTCCTGCTCGGCGAGCCACGGGCCGAGGTCGGCGCCGCTGCGGACCTGCGAGCGGGGGACGGGCACCAGGCAGGCGCCGTAGCGCCAGGCCAGCCACATCTCCTCGCAGGAGGCGTCGAAGGCGACGGAGAGGCCGGCCATCACGCGGTCGCCGGGGCCGATCGGCTCCTCCTGGAGGAACAGGGCGGCCTCGGCGTCGACGAACGCGGCGGCGTTGCGGTGGGTGACGGCGACGCCCTTGGGCCGGCCGGTCGAGCCGGAGGTGAAGATGATCCAGGCGTCGTCGCCGGGGGTCGGCCGGGCGTCCGCGGGTACGGCGGGCCGCTGGTCGTCGGTGAGGGTCAGGGCGCGGTCGGCCCCGAGCACGCCGGCGACGGCGGCCTCCTCGAAGACGAGCTGGGCGCGCTCGTCCGGGTCCTCGGCGTCCACGGGTACGTAGGCGGCGCCCGCGGCCAGTACGGCGAGGATGGCGATGTAGAGGTCGTTGGTGCCGGAGGGGACGCGGACGCCGACCCGGTCGCCCGGGCCGATCCCCGCGCCGGCCAGCCGGCGGCGCAGCTGCTCGACCTCGGCGGCGAGCGCCCGGTAGCCGAGGACGGTGTGTCCGTCGTCCAGGGCCGGCTCGTTCGGGTGGGCGCGGACGGCGGTGTCCAGGATGTCGACCAGGGTGCGCGGGGCCGGGGCCGGGCGTCCGGGGAAGAGGGCCTGCGGGGCCTGCACGGCCCCCGTGCTCTGCTCTGTCTGGCTCGGTTCAGCTGTCATGGCAGCCGTGCGCTCCTCGTCCTCGCCCCTGGTTCCGACCGTGTCCGGCCCTTGGGGCGGTGGGAGCACTCAGCTGATCGGGTGACCCCACTCCAGGGCCGGAGCGGACAACCCGACAGATCGTAGCCCCGGGTGATGAACGCTGTACTGCCCGACACTTCAATCAACTTGCCTTGAAATGGCCGAATCTGACGGATTATCAGTCATTAACTGTGGCCCTCCGGGATGGATGTGACGATCTGTCAGTCGAGTTGACTGATCGTCAGACGAATTCTGCGGAAGTGAGCCACGCCACACCGGATTGTGCTCCCTTCGGGTGGCGGGGCCGCATCCGGTGCTTCCGGTCGACTCCGGCGCGGCTCCCGGGCGGGGCCCGGACGTCCCTTCAGGGGGTGCCGTCGCCCCGGGGCCGCACGGGCCTGCTGCGAAGTCGAGGGGCGGGCGGCGGCCGCCGGTGTCCGGCGGGCCGCTCCCGGGAGGCCTTCTCCAGCGAGTGTACGGCGACGGGCCGGGTCAGGGTCGGGCTCGCGCCGGGGCGATGCGCGGCGGCGTCCAGTCGGCGTGGCGCAGGATCGTCCGGATCATCGCACCGGACGGCGTCAGCCGGATCGCCGTGTTGCGGGCCGCCACGGCCAGCGGGTGGGCGAGCTGCTGGCCCATCCGGCCCGCCCGGCGGGCGTCGCGTGCCACCGTCTGGCTGCGCGGCCGCCGCTCGGCGTCGTACCGGACGAGGGCCGCCTCGACGGTCGGCGCCGCGCCGAGTGCGGAGGCCAGGGTCACCGCGTCCTCCAGCGCCTGGCAGGCGCCCTGTCCGAGGTGCGGTGTCATGGCGTGCGCCGCGTCACCGAGCAGCGCGATCCGCCCCGCCGCATAGGTCGGCAGCGGTGTGGCCAGTTCGTGGACGTCGTGGTGCAGGACGGCATCCGGGCGGGTCGCGGCCAGCAGCGCGGGGATCGGGTCGTGCCAGCCCCCGAAGCGGCGGCGCACCTCGGCCAGCGGGTCGGGGTGACGCAGGCCGGCGGGGGCGTTGACCACCGCGTGCCACTCGGCACGGCCGTCCGGGAACGCGATGTGGCCGAATTCCGCGCCGCGGCCCCAGGTCGGCTCGAAGTCGGCGTCCAGCCCGGCGACCGGCTGCGCGGTGATCGCCCGCAGCACCGTCGACCCGCTGTACACCGGGCCGGGATGGGCCGGGAACAGCTGCCGGCGCAACCGGCTGCCGATCCCGTCGGCGGCCACCACCAGCCCGGCGTCGAGGATGGTGTCGCCGTACGCGACCCGCACGCGCGACGGCCCGGTGGTGTCCACGGACGTCACCTCCGCGCCGATGACCAGGGAATCGGCCGGCAGTGCCGCCCGCAGGATCCGGTGCAGGGCGGCGCGGGGGATGCCCAGAATCGGGGCGCCCAGCTCGCGCTCCAGAGCCGTTCCGTCCATCCGGGCCAGCAACCGGCCGTCCGGCGTGCGGGTGCCTCCGGTGTACTGGCGACGTGACGCGGCCTCCACGGCCTCGCCGACGCCCAGGGTGGTGAGCGCGCGCAGACCGTTGGCGGCGAGCGAGATGCCGGCCCCCGCGTCGTCCGGCACCGGCGTCCGCTCGATCACCGTGACCTGCCACCCCGCGAGCCGGATCCCGATCGCGGCCGCCGGTCCGCCGATGCCGCCCCCGACCACCACCGCGCTGTTGTCGCTCACGCTCGGCCCCCCTGTCGTCGCATTGCCTTCTACATCCGTAGAAGGAGAGTACTACGGGCTTACTACGGGTGTAGAAAGGGAGGATGAGCGCAGCGGAGGGCCCGGACACGGGGCAGGGCGACGGTTCGGGTGACGGTCAGGAGCAGGGCCAAGGTCAGGGGCAGGAGCAGGGCCAGGACCGGGGGCAGGAGCAGGGTCGACGGCAGGACCGGCGACGGGAGCGGGCGGCGGAGCCGGGTGCGGCGGGCGGGCACGGGCCGGACGCGCGCCGGAGCGACCGGCGCACCGTACTGGCGGACGCCGCGATCGGCGTGCTCGCCGACGCGGGCGTGCGGGGTCTGACCCATCGGGCGGTCGACGCGGCGGCCGGCCTGCCGGCGGGCACCACCTCGGCGTACCTGCGGACCAGGCAGGCGCTGCTCGCCGCGCTGGTCCGGCGACTCGTCGAGCTGGACCAGGGTGAGCTGCGGGCGATGGGTGCACAGGTGCGGGTGATCCGGTCGGCCGCCGAGCTGGCCGAGGGCATCGCCGTGCTCGCGGAGCACAGGCTGACCGGCGAGGGGCGCCGGCGCTCGCTGGCCCGCTACGCCTGTGCGGTGGAGAGCGTGCGCGATCCCGAGCTGCGCGAGATCCTCGTCCCGCGCGAGAACGCGGCCCGCTCCGCCGTCCGCGCGTTCATCGCCGGGCAGGGGGTGGCGGATCCGGAGGGGCGCACCATCTCGCTGCTGGCCTGTGTGGACGGGCTGGTCTTCGACCGTCTGGTCGGCGGAGGGGACGTCCGGCCGGACGAGATCCGGGGGCTGGTCGCGACGGCGCTGCGTGGGCCCGACGGCGTCGACGGGGCGTCGGGCTGAGCCGCGCCGAGTCCGGCGGCGCGGGTCAGCGGGCCGGGCGGCCGCCCCCTTCGGCCCGGCCGGTGTCGCCGGTCGTGGCGGTCGTGGTCGGTTCGGCCCTGCGCGTCGCGCCGGTCGTGTCCGGGAGGCCCTTGTCGCTCGCGTCGGTTCCGGCGCTCGCGTCGACCTCGGTGCTCGCGTCGACCTCCGTGGCGAAGCCCGCGAGCAGGATGCGGAGCGTGCGGTGGAACCGCTGCGCCGAGTCCAGCCCCGCGCCGCTGTCGAACGCCTGAGCCAGCTGCGGGTAGGCCGTCGGATCGAGCGATCGGAACTGCTCGGGATCCGGCTCGGTGCCCTCGTGGTGCGGGGTCTCGCCGACCTCCGCCAAGGTGTGTCCGAGCGTGAACGACACCACCGCGTTGAGGACGTCCAAGGCGTCCGCGAGCGGCACGCCGTCCGCGCGCAGTGCGGTGACCCCGCGCTCCAGCAGCTGCAGCGCGGCCGGGGTGGCGGCCGGGCGGGTGGCCAGCACCGTGAGCATCGCCGGGTGGTCGAGCAGCATGCGTCGCAGGGCGACGGCGAAGTCACGGACCACCTCCGTCCACTGTCCGGCGGGCTCGACGAACAGGTCGCCGGCCGACAGCTCCAGCAGGCGCTCCACCATGCCGTCGAGCAGGGCCGCCTTGCTGGGCACGTAGTAGTAGAGCGTCATGCCCTCGACGCCCAGTGCCGCGCCGAGTTTCCGGTTGGAGAGGGCCGACAGCCCGTTCTCGTCGACGAAGGCCAGCGCCGCGTCGATGACCTTCTCCCTGGTCAGGCCGGTCCTCGGGCGTCCGCGTCCGCTTGCCGCCATGGGGTGCTCCTCCGTCGTGGCCGACGCTGTGGCCGAGCCGCGCCTTGACAGTTCTTGCGATGTAAGAAAACAATAGCGGACAGCAGGGTCTTGCACTGCAAGAAAAGTCATCGGGGAGGATGTCATGCAGCTCATCGGCGTCATGGTGCGCAGGCTCAACGACGGGGTCGAGTACGGGGAGTTCCGCAAGGGCTGGATCCCGGACGAGATCGTTCCGGGGGATCCGCGCACCCGGGTGATCACGGCCGCCGGCCTGGAGGATCCGCAGGAGATCGTCACCATCGCGATCATCGAGGGTGACCACGGCCCCGAGTCCATCGCGGAGTGGATGGAGAGGCTGACCCCGATCGAGGAGCGCCGCTTCGAGCGGATCAAGGACCTGGTCGGCCCGCCCAGTCTGAACGCGGTCTATCAGGTGCTCTCCGAGGACGACCTCTCCGTGCCGGTCGCCGAGTAGCGTCCGGCGGAATGTGCCTGCGGGGAATTCGCCATCGCGGTCCAGGTTCATCGTATTGACGTTCTTATTGCGCATCGCATTCTCCCGGGATCGGGACGCCTCCGGTCGAGGCTTCGGGTCGGTGGCGTGACATTAACCTGTGCCACTGACAACGGGATTGGGGCGAGGGGATACGGAAGGGGTTTCGAAAAGGACGTACAGTCACACTAATTCGTACAGGTATTCACATGAGCGAATGCCCGTGCTAGCGTGCGGGTGCCAGCTTCTCAGAGTCGAGAAAGTGGGTCCTGACATGAGTCAAGAATTCTCCCGCCGTGGTTTCCTGGGCAGTGCCGGAATGGCCGCCGCCGGGGTTTCCGCCGCCTCGCTGGGCCTGGGCGCGGCTGCCGGCCCGGCCGCGGCAGAGCCGGCCGGGATCCCCGACGGTCGCTCGGTGTTCCCGGGCGATTCGCGGTACCAGACGCTCAGTCAGGGCTTCAATCAGCGATGGTCCAGCAAACCGGCCCTCATTCGGCTGGTCGGGAACGACGCGGATGCGGTGGCGGAGCTGAGGAGAGCGCTCGACAAGGGGCTACGCCCGACGATCCGGGGCGGCGGGCACTGCTACGAGGGGTTCGTCGACAACGACCGGGGCGTCATCCTCGACCTCAGCACCCTGCGCGGCGTCCGCGCGGCGAAGGACAAGTTCGGTGCGCCCACCTACTGCGTGGAGGGCGGCGCCACCAACTGGGACGTCTACACCACCCTGTTCCGCACCTACGGCGTCACGCTGCCCGCGGGGTCCTGTTACTCGGTCGGGGCGGGCGGCCATGTCAGCGGCGGCGGGTACGGACTGCTCTCCCGGCGGGACGGGCTGACGGTCGACCACCTCGTCCAGGTGGACGTGGTCACCGTCCGCGGGGGCAGGGTGGAGGTGACCACGGCCCACCGGGACGACCCCGAGGCGTCGCCGGAGAAGGACCTCTTCTGGGCGCACACCGGGGGTGGCGGCGGGAACTTCGGGGTCGTCCTGCGCTACCACTTCGGCCATCTCCCGAAGCCGCCACCGCGGGTCTGGCTGAGCAGCGTGGCCTGGTCCTGGGGCGACCTGCTCAAGCACCCGGAGGACTTCCACCGGCTCGTGGACAACTTCGGAGCCTTCTTCGCCCAGCACAGCGGGGCGAAGGAGACGGTCTACCGGGGCCTCTTCTCCATCCTCAAACTCACCCACTGGTCGAACGGGAACGTCGTCCTGCTCAGCCAGTGGGACGAGGAGGATCCGGCGCCGCTGGAGGAGTTCCTGGCCGCGATGGAGGCCGGGCTGACGAGCAAGGCGACGGTCCAGACCCACACCGTCGGCGGTCTGTTCCTGCCCTATCCGGACAAGCGCCGTCAGATGCCGTGGTTCCAGGCGACCATGACCCTGAACCCCTCCGGGGACAACCAGCGCGGCAAGTACAAATCCGCCTACCACCGGCGGCGCTTCAGCACCGCGCAGATCGATGCCTTCTGGGCGTGGCTGACCAAAACCGTCCCCGATGTGGACCTCACGCAGACACTGGTCCAGATCGACTCCTACGGCTGCAGAATCAACGAGCGAAAGCCCGCCGACGCCGCGATCCCGCAGCGCGACTCGGTCATGAAGCTCCAGTACCAGACGTACTGGACCGACCCCACGAAGGACGCCGCGCACCTCGCCTACCTCAGCGGGCTCTACCGGGCGGTCTACAAGGCCACCAACGGCATCCCGGAGATCGACACGGACACCGACGGCGCCTATGTGAACTACCCCGATGTCGACCTCGGAACGGCCGACCAGGAGCACCCGGCCTACCAGCGGCTCTACTACAAGCAGAACTACAGCCGCCTGCAGAGGGCGAAGAAGACCTGGGACGACAAGAACGTGTTCCACCACGCCCAGTCGATCACCCTGTCGTCCTGACTCGGCACGCAGTGCCACGCCGACCATCCGGAAAACAGATGATATCGGGGCGAATGGTTCGAGTAAAGGGGTCGGAGTAGGGTGCTACCCCGAGCGCGGTGGACCCAGCTGGACCTCCTCACAGCGCTGGCGCGGGTCCGTCGTGCCGTGCGCTGAGCTCTCAGGTATGCGCGTATCTGTGAGGGTGGGCTCGGGCTGGTGCTGACTTTTGCTGACCTGAGCTGACGGTTGGTCAGGTTCGACCAGTGCAGGGGACAGCTGTTCGAGCAGCAGCGGTCGGAGAGGCCGGGCGAGGGCCGGAATCGCTCTCTGGCGCCTCTGTGTGAGCATGCGCGGAATTGGCCTGGCTGCTGATCGGCACCCGGGCGGCCTGGTGTGCGGGCCCGGGAGTGAGCTGCCGGCGGAGGCGGCGGCTGGCATGGCCACCTCCATGCGGATTCTGGTCCTGGGTGGCAGTTGGTGGACTGGCCATCGTGACCGGCGCGCTGGAACAAAACTGGGAGGTGAGTACCTTCAGGCGGGGCTGGTCCGGACACCCGGTGCCCGGTGCGATCGCGTTGCGCGGAGATGGCGAGCGGCCTGAAGGCGCCTCGCCGGTTCGCCGCGCATCGCCCCTCGGACGTGGTGATCGACACTTCTGTTTCCTCTCGTGGACCGCGCGACGTGTTGGTCGGCATCCGGGCCCTGGGGCCGGTCGTCGGTTGGTACGTGTATGTGTCCACGGTGGCGGTGTACGAGGGATGGCCCGCCGAGCCGGCGAGCGTCGACTCCCCGGCGTGAGAGGTTGTGGCCGCCGCCGGTCTGGATGTCGGTCGGTCGCCGTATGGCGGGTTGGGGTCGTTCCCGACTGCGGGCGGCGGAAGGTGAGCACCGGACGCGCGGTGACCAAGACGTTCAGGCTCGGCCGTATGGGCCTTCTCCGTCCGGAGGTGTTTTCTCGGGTGGAGTGTGTCGGCCGGTTGCCGTGATGGTTTGCGTCTGGCGGCACAGGGCGGTCGGATCCTTGCGCCCGGTGATTCTGGCAGGAGCGTCCATGCGGTCGATGTTCGCGACGCCGAGCGTGAACGTGACCGGTGACGCGGGGGAGCTGATGTGGGGTGGAGGACGAGATCTTGCTTGGCCACGGCCTGCGCCAGTGGACGGAGCTCCCGCCGAGGTGGAGCCACCCGGGGCGTCCGTCATCGGCTCGTCGTCGGCGCTTGCGGCCGCCTCCGTCAGCCGGCCGTTCGCGTAGACCGTCACCGACACCTGGTCCTGGCTGAGCCAAGGCAACCTGCCCGTGCCGCAGGCGGTGGGCCGAGCACGGAATGGACCCGGTCAAGGAGCAGGCCATGCTGGAGCGCGCGCTGAAAGGTCCTTGCAAAGGCCTTGGGCGTGCCGGTGGGTGATCAGGCGGTGGCGTGGCCGAGGAAGGCCTCGTGGATGTCGTCGCGTCGTTGCCAGCAAATGCGGATGCGGCGGAAGCCGCGGAGCCGGGAAATGGTGTGCACGACCAACTAAGGGTTGTCCCGTAACCCCGTGGAGTTGCGCCACGGCTCTCTGGCCACGAGGGTCTCAGGCTTGGTCGTGGCTCCCTGAGGCATCGCGATCACACTTGCTGGGCGCTGGACGACTCCAGCCACTGGTCCACCACGTCGTCCACTTCATCCAGGGCCGGATCGCGGCTTCCGCTGGGCGCGTAAGCCGGTGACCGGTCAGCGCGTAGTGGCAGATGTGCGCAGTACCAGGCCCGCCGGGCACCGGCTATCTCTGCGGTCGTGCCCGTGCGGAGATAGCCGAGCAATGCTGTCATGACCCTGCGGCGCCCGAATGCGTAGAGCGCCGGCTCGACGAACCAGCGGCAGAAGCTTGGGTCCGGGTCGTAGACAGCAGCAGCCATCAGCGGATCGAAGAACTCCTCAGACAGGGTGGCGCGTTCCAGCAGTGGCCTTCGTGCGGCTCCGGCCAGGTGCCGCGCACGTCGGTCTGCAGGCACGTCGGCCGCCGCCTCAAGGTCCAGCAGGCGAGCCACTTCGACTGCGCATGCAAGGAATGTACGTGTGGATGCCTCGTGGCGGTCACCTTCGCTCATGGCAGGATTCTCGACCACGGACCTGAGCAGAAGTGGTCGCATGGGCGAGATGATCTCGATGTGGCTGGTGTGATCACGGCGTCGGAGCCGTCTTGGATAGCCCCGTTCTCCGGGCTGAGCCCGCGCGCCTTCGGGAAGCTGGTGACCGTGCTGCGTCGCGCAGGTGCGGACACGGCCCGCAAGGGCCGGCCGTGGAGCCTTCCGTTGGAAGACCGGACCCTGCTGGTCGCCGCCTACTGGCGGACCAACCCGACCATGCGGCAGCTCGCCCCGCTGTTCGGGATCTCGAAGTCGGCGGCGGACCGGATCATCGACAACCTTGGACCGATGCTCGCGCTCCAGCCCCGCAAGCGGTTCGCGAAGGACACCGTGCTCATCGTGGACGGCACCCTGGTCCCCACCCGGGATCACACCGTCGCCGAGCGGTCGAAGAACTACCGGTACTCCACCAACCACCAGGTCGTCATCGATGCCGACACCCGCCTGGTCGTCGTGGTCGGCCGGCCGCTCGCCGGGAACCGCAACGACTGCAAGGCCTGGGAGGAGTCCGGCGCCAAGGCCGCCGTCAGCGGAACGACCACGATCGCCGACGGCGGCTACCCGGGCACCGGCCTGGTCATCCCGAACCGCCGCAAGCGCGGCCAGAGTGAACTCCCCGACTGGAAGGAGGAACACAACAAGTCCCACAAGCAGGTCCGGGCCCGCGTCGAGCACGTCTTAGCCCGCATGAAGACCTGGAAGATCCTCCGCGACTGCCGCTTGAAGGGGGACGGCGTCCACCAGGCCATGCTCGGCATCGCACGGATGCACAACCTTGCCCTCGCCGGATCGATCAGCGGGTCACATCGCGGCCAACCATGCCCGAGACGACTCGTAGATCATTTACGGGACAGCTCTTAGCCTGTTGTATCTCTCGTTCGACCGCCCTGCGTGTGCTCATGCGCCAGGCATTGCCGCCGCCGCGCGTCCCGCGTGTGCTCGGCGTCGATGACTTCGCCCTCAAGCGCCGGCACCGCTACGCGACCGTGCTCATCGACGCCGAGACCGGCGAGCGGATCGACGTCCTGCCCGACCGCACCACCCAGACCCTGGTTGCGTGGCTGCGCGAGCACCCCGGATCGAGTACGTCTGCCGCGACGGCTCCGGCTCCTACGGCGAGGCGATCGGCCAAGCCCTCCCCGAAGCGGTGCAGGTCAGCGACAGGTGGCACTTGTGGAGCAACCTGTGCGGGAAGGTCCTGGCCGAGGTCCGCTCCCACGCCGCCTGCTGGGCGACCGCGGTGAACCCCGCCCGGCCCGGGGGCGTACGCGAGCAGACCACCCGCGAGCGCTGGCAGCAGGTCCACGGCCTGCTCGGCCAAGGTGTCGGGCTGCTCGAATGCGCCCGCCGCCTCGACGTCGCACTGAACACCGTCAAGCGTTACGCCCGCATGAAGGAGCCCACCGGCGACCGCCGCGCACCCCGCTACAAGCCCACACTCGTCGACCCCTACCGCGACCACCTGCGCAGGCGTCGGGCCGAGGACCCCGCGGTGCCCGTCACCCACCTCCTGCGCGAGATCAAGGAACTGGGCTGCACCGGCAGCGCCAACCTGTTGGTCCGCTACATCACCCAGGGCTGCGCCGAGGGCGACAGGCCGGTCACCACCTCGCAGCGCTTCGCGCCGCACTACTGGGAGAACTCACCGAGACCTGTCCCGAGATGACCGAACTCGCCAGTCTGACCGGAGAGTTCGCGCAACTGCTGACACCGAAAGAGGGCAACGACGCCAAGCTCACCGACTGGATCAGATCAGTTCGCTCCGTCGACCTGCCCCACCTGCACTCCTTCACGAACGGCCTGGAACTCGACCGGGCCGCCGTCGACGCCGCACTCACCCTCCCGTTCCACAACGGCCGCACCGAGGGCGTCAACACGCGAACCAAACGGATCATGAGACAGATGCACGGCCGAGCCGCGTTCCCCCTGCTCCGCCACCGAATCCTCCTCCAGTGATCACTACACGGCGCTACCACCGGTTACGGGACAGAGCCGTTCTCTTTACAGACCCCGTTCTTTTCACAGACCCTGGCTGTGACGAGCACTTTCGCCACTCTAGAGGCTGGGCGGGAGCAGGCGGGTGTAGGGGAGGCTGTTGCTGGTGCCGCCGGGGGTGGTGACTGTGAGGTTGACCGGTCCGGCGGTTCCCGGTGGGGCGGTGGCGACGAGCTGGGTGTCGGAGACGACGGTGAAGGCGGCCAGTGTGGCGCCAAAGGTGACGGCGGTGGTGGTGGTGAGGTTGGTTCCGGTCAGGGTGACCGTGTTGCCGCCGGAGAGGGGCCCCTGATTCGGTACCGCGCTGGTGAGCGTGGGAGTCGGCAGGTAGGTGTAGGTCAAGCCGTTGCTGGTGCCGCCGGGGGTGGTGGCGGTGACCTGGACGGTGCCGCTGCCCGACGGCGAGACCGCTGTGATCACGCTGTCGGAGGCAATGGTGAACGAGGTCGCTGCGGAGGCGCCGAACTTCACAGCGGTGGTGGTGGTGAGGTTGGTTCCGGTCAGGGTGACCGTGTTGCCGCCGGAGAGGGGCCCCTGATTCGGTACCGTGCTGGTGAGCGTGGGGATGTTGACGTAGTAGTAGAAGACGTTCGGGGTACTGGTGCCGCCCGGAGTGGTGACGGTGATGTTGACGGGGCCAGCGGTCGAGGGTGGAGCGGTCGCCGTGATCACGCTGTCGGAGGCAATGGTGAACGAGGGTGCGGCGGAGGCGCCGAACTTCACAGCGGTGGTGGTGGTGAGGTTGGTTCCGGTCAGGGTGACCGTGTTGCCGCCGGAGAGGGGCCCCTGATTCGGTACCG
>NZ_JBHVWC010000053.1:0-10494 GCF_042882445.1 Kitasatospora sp. NPDC058218
GCCGCGGGCGGCGTCACGCGCCGACTGGGCGGCCGCGCGGGCGGCACCGGCCTCGGCCGCGTTGCCGGCGGCGGAGGCCGCGGCGTTGTAGGCGCGGGCGGCGGCCTGACCGGCCGCGGCGGCGGCCGAGGCCGCCGAGCGGGCGGCGTTGGCGGCCGTACGGGCGGCGGACACCGCCGCGTTCGAGGCGTCGATCGCGGTGCGCGCGGCGGCGGCCGCGCCCTCGGCGGCCTGGGCAGCGCGGTTGGCCGCGGCGCCCGCCTTCTCGACGTCGTCCTTGGCCGCGGCCGCCTCGGCGGCGGCGGTCTGGGCGGCCTTCTTGGCCTCCGCGGCAGCCTTCTCGGCGCGGGCGCCGGCCTCCTTGGCCGCGTCGGTCTCGACCTTGGCCCGCTTGCCCGCCTCGGTGGCGGCCTGGGCGAGCTGCGAGATCGACAGCGTCTCCTGGTCCCGGGTGCGGGCCAGGTACTGGCCGGTCTCCAGGAAGGCGCTGAGGTCCTCGGGCGTCCCGCTGAGTGCGCGGTTGGCCTGCTTGACGAACTCCGGGCCGGGGTTCTGGCCGAGCATGGTGAGGACGGTGACGCGGTCGTCCTCCGCCTGGGCCCGGGCCCGACCGGTGGTCAGGAAGTCGTCGAGCGCCTTGGCGGTGCCGTCGTTGAGCGCCTTGGTCCCGGCCGCCCGGACACCGGAGTCGCCGTTGTTGATGATGCCCAGGACCGCCACCCGGCGGTCGTCGTTCATCGGGTTCTGCCAGCCGGACAGCATGAACGCGTGTACGTCCGCGTCCGTGCCGCTCAGCGCCTTGGAGGCGGCGTCCCGCACGCCCTGGCCGGTCGAGCTGAGCATCTTCAGGATGGTGAAGCGCTCGTCCTCGGCCGAGGCGCGGTCCAGCGTCCTGGCCAGGAAGTTGGTGATGTCGGCGTCGGAGCCGAGCAGGGCCTTCTCGGCCGCGTCCTTGGTCGCCGTGCCGCCGAGCTCCCAGGCCTCGACGACCCGGCCCCTCGCGTCGGCGGGCAGTGGCGCCGGGCCGGCCTCGGCCGGCAGCGCCTGGGCGATCGTCGTTCCGGCCATGGTGGCCGCCAGCGCCAGCGCGGTGAGCGCTGAAACCCTGGCTCGCAGGCGCCGCCGCTGCGAGGCCCCCGCCCCTGATGTCGTGTAGGTCATATCCCCTCACGTTCCCCCGGGCCGTCAAGGCCCCTTTGTGCCACAACAGTTGTCATGGCACCGCGAGGATCCTAGTTCGAATTAAGCGGAATTTGATCTACCATTTCAGTTCGTCTGAATACCTACCGGCTGGCTGGATTCTGACCCGTGAATCGGTGACAGAGCGTCCACGGAGCGTAGAAGGCACCCTTTAAACCTCTGTTGACGCACCGTTGACGCCGAACTTTCCCACCTGCGGTCCGAGGCGGTCGTCCCGGCACTCTCCGCAGGCCGGGACAGCGAAGTGACCGGCCGGTAGGGTGCTGCTCGGCACGGACGGAGCGACGGGAGTGGGGCGCATGGGCGGCGACGGCACGGGGTTCTTCGAGTCGGCGGCGCACGCCGCCGCCCAGCTGGCCGAAACCGGCTACCTGGCGTCCACCGCGGTGGCCACCACCGTCTTCCTGGCCGACCGACTGGGCAAACCACTGCTCGTCGAGGGCCCGGCCGGGGTGGGCAAGACCGAACTCGCCAAGGCGGTGGCCGAGATCAACCGGGCCCGGCTGGTCCGGCTGCAGTGCTACGAGGGCATCGACGAGGCGCGCGCGCTCTACGAGTGGAACCACGCCAAGCAGTTGCTGCGGATCACCGCCGGCCGGGACGAGGGCTGGGACCAGGCCCGCACCGACATCTTCGGCGAGGAGTTCCTGCTCACCCGGCCGCTGCTGACCGCCATCCGCGGCAACGAGCCGACCGTGCTGCTGATCGACGAGATGGACAAGGCCGACGTCGAGGTCGAGGCACTGCTGCTGGAGGTGCTCAGCGACTTCCAGGTCACCGTGCCGGAGCTGGGCACCATCACCGCGACCCGGCGCCCCTTCGTCCTGCTCACCTCCAACGCCACCCGCGAGCTCTCCGAGGCGCTGCGCCGGCGCTGCCTCTTCCTCCACCTCGACTACCCGGACGCCGAGCTGGAGCGCCGGATCGTCCGGCTCAAGGTCCCCGGCCTGGACGCCACGCTGGCCGAGTCGCTGGTCCGGGTGGTCGGCGCGCTGCGGGCGATGGGCCTGCGCAAGGCGCCGTCGGTGGCCGAGACCATCGACTGGGCCCGCACCCTGCTGGCGCTCGGCGCGGACACCCTGGACGAGGCCGTGGTCCGCGACACCCTCGGGGTGATCCTCAAGCACCAGGACGACATCCTGAAGGCCGCTCGGAAGCTCACCGCGGCATGACGGAGCGCCGCGCCCCCGCAGCCGCCGGCCCGGCCGGACCCGGTGGATCCGCCGCACCCGCCCCGCTCGACGCACCTGCCCCGCCCGCCGACCTCGCGGCCCGGCTGACCGGGCTGGTCCGGGCCCTACGCGGCCACGGACTGCGGGCCGGGCCGGCCGAGACCGTCGACGCTGCGGCCGTGCTCGACGTGCTGGGCCTCACCGACCGGGAGCAACTGCGGGCCGGCCTGGCCGCCGCGCTGCTCCGCTCCGAAGGACAACGCGCGGTCTACGACGCCACCTTCGACCTGTACTTCCCGCTCGGCGTCGGCACACCGGAGGCGGCGCGGAGCGGCCCGTCGCAGGGCGACCCGGCCGACGACGCCCGGGCCGGCGCCCGGAACGCCCGCAGCGACCTCACCGACCCCGTGCGCGAGGACCTGCGCGAGCGCCTCGCCGCCGCCCTGGCCGCCGACGACCGGGCCGCCCAGGCCCGGCTGGCCGGCGAGGCGGTGGCCGCGTTCGGCCGGTACGGGGCCGGCTCGGCGCCCGGCTCGGACGGCTGGTCCGCCCACCAGACGCTCGGCCGCCTCGCACCGGAGACCCTGCTGGCCCGCGTGCTGGCGGCGCTGCGCGCCGGCCCGGCCCCGGACACCCCCTCCGACGTCTCCGACCGCGTCCTCGCCGACGAGATCCGCCGCCGCATCCAGGACTTCCGCGCCATGGTGGGCACCGAGGCCCGCCGCCGGGTGGCCGAGGTGCGCGGCACCGAGCGGATCGCGGAGCGTGCCGTCGCGCCCAGTGCCGACCGGATCGACTTCCTCGCGGCCGGCCGCGACCAGCTCGCCGAACTCCGCCGCACCGTGCACCCGTTGGCCCGGAAGCTCGCCACCCGACTGGCCGCCCGACGGCGGCGCGCGGCCCGGGGGCAGATCGACCTGCGCCGCACGCTGCGCCGCTCGTTGTCCACCGGGGGCGTGCCGCTGCGCCCCGCCCACCGGCGGCGCCGGCCCGCCCGGCCGGAGATCGTGCTGCTCTGCGACATCTCCGGCTCCGTGGCCGGCTTCGCCGACTTCACCATGCTGCTGGTCCGGGCGATGAGCGAGCAGTTCAGCAAGGTCCGGGTGTTCGCCTTCGTCAACCGCACCGCGGAGATCACCGAGCTCCTGACCGGCAGCGGCGCCGACCCGGCCGCGCTGGCCCGGCGCATCCTCACCGAGGCCAAGGTGATGGGCCACCACGGCAACAGCGACTACGGCTCCGCCCTCGGCGAGTTCGCCGATCACCACCTGGACGCGGTCGGCCCGCGCACCAGCGTGCTGATCCTCGGCGACGCCCGGAACAACCACCGCGATCCCAACCTGCCCGCCCTGCACCGGATCGCGGGGCGGGCGCGGCGGGTCTACTGGCTCAACCCGGAGCAGCCCTCGCTGTGGGGCGAGGGCGACTCGGCCGCGACCGCCTACGCGGAGGTGGTGGAGATGCACTCCTGCCGCAACACCCGCCGGCTGGGCGAGCTGATCACCCGACTGCTGCCGATCTGACGCACCGTCAAAACGACGGCGTGACTCAAGCGTCCAGCTGGTTCAGGAAGTCCAGCAGTGCGGCATTGACCTCGGCCGGTCGCTCCTGCTGCGTCCAGTGGCCCGCCCCGGGGAGGGTGACGTGCCGGTGCAGCCTGGGCGTGAGGTGCTCCAGCAGCAGGCGCAGCGCGTCCGGGCCGATCAGCGCTGACACCATGTCCCGGTCCCCCGCCACGTAGAGCGCGGGCACGTCGATACCGCGCCCGTCGAAGGCGGCGAGCAGCTCGTTGTTGCGGTCGATGTTGCGGTACCAGTTGAGCGGACCGGTGAAGGCCCGCTCGCCGTGCCCGGCGTAGTCGGCGGCGAAGGCCGCGATGTCGTCCTCGGTGAGCCAGTCGGGCAGCTTCTCCGGGTCGGGGACGGTGTCCAGCAGAGCCTGCCCCTGCGGGACGACCCAGGCGCTCGGCGAGTCCGCGCCGGGGCGGTCGCCGGAGCCGCTGAACAGGATGCGGCGGAACGTGGAGTGCGGGTCCCGGGCGAGTTCGGCGTCGGCGACGCCGGGCTGCTGGAAGTAGATCTGGTAGAAACCCTCGCCGAACCGCTCCCGGGACTGCGCCAGCGGCGGCAGCCCGGAGACCGGCAGCGGCGGGACGCTCAGCCCGGCGACGCCGCGCACCAGGTCGGGGCGCAATGCCGCGGTCGACCAGGCGACCGGCGCGCCCCAGTCGTGGCCGACCACCACCGCCGGCCCTCCCCCGAGCGCGCCGATCAGGGCCGTGACGTCGCCGATCAGGTGGAGCAGGGTGTAGGCGTCGACGGCCGCCGGCTGCTGACTGCGGGCGTAACCGCGCTGGTCGGGGGCGACCACCCGGTAGCCGGCCGCGGCCAGCGGCGCGAACTGGTGCCGCCAGGAGTACCAGCTCTCCGGGAAGCCGTGCAGCAGCAGGACCAGCGGGCCCTCCCCCTGCTCGGCCAGGTGGAGCCGGACCCCGTTCACCTCGATGTCGCTGTGCCTGATGTCGCCGAACGCCCCGCCGGTCTGCCTGGTCACGTCGCCCACCCCTGCTCCTCATGCCGTTCCCGGATCACCACCGGACGGATGACGTCCGACCGGTCGCCATCCACCCTGCCCAGCGGAACGGCCGGCGACCCCTTGAAGGGCGAACAGGGCGACCACGGCCAGCGCGAAGGCCGTCAGAGCGGAGCGGATGGATCGAGATACTGACACGATTGTCCTTTCCCGTTGACATCCTCCCCGCGCTGAAGCACGGGGATTCCGGCCGCGTCTGCGGCACGGGGCTTGCACCCGGTGCGGCCGGCGTTCCGGTGGGTTCCTGTTTCAACGGGCCGTGCCCGGCGTGGGATCGCCACACCGGGTCCTACCGGCCCTCCGCAGGCGTTTAGCCTGTCCGCCCGCCCGGCGGCCAGGATGTTCCGAGCAGCATTGAGGTCACGATCGTGAGAGGTGCCGCACGCGCCGCACGCCCACGTGCGGATGCCGAGCGGCTTGGGTCCGTCCAGGACCCCGCACGCGGAGCACACCTGCGACGTGGGCTCGTACCGGCCGATCACGCCGACGTCCCGTCCGTACCGTGCGGCCTTCTCTTCGAGCAGCCGCCGGAAGGTGGACCATCCGGCATCGTGGACGGACTTGGCCAGGCGAGTGCGGGCCAGGCCGCGCACGTTCAGGTCCTCCAGGTAGATCACTTGGGTCTCGCGGATCAGCCTGGTCGTCTGCTTGTGCAGCCAGTCCATGCGGGTGTCGGCCACCTTGGCGTGCGCCCTGGCAACCTTCCTGCGGGCCTTCGCCCGGTTCTTCGACCCCTTCGCCTTCCGGGACAGCGCCCGCTGCGCGGCCTTGAGCTTCCTCTCCGCCTTCCGCAGGAAACGCGGGTTGTCGATCACCGTGCCGTCGGAGCAGACGGCGTAGGTGGTCAGGCCGAGGTCGATGCCGATCTCGGTGTCCAGCTCGGCGAGATGGTCCGGCTCGACGTCCACCACGAACGAAGCGAAGTACCGGCCGGACGGGTCCAGCACGATCGTCACCGACGACGGATCGGCCGGCAGCGCCCGCGACCACTTCACCCGCACGTCACCGATCCTGGCAAGGTTCAGCTTGCCGTTGCCCCGGATGCGGAAGCCGTTGCGGGAGAACCGCAGCGACTGCCGGCTGTCCTTCCGCGACTTGAACCGCGGCAGGCCCACCGGGCGACCGGCCCGCTTGCCGGACTTCGAGTCGAAGAAGTTCCGGTAAGCCGTGTCCAGGTCACGGATGGACGACTGCAACGCGTCGACCGACACGGACCCCAGCCACGACCGGGCGTCCGTCTTCTTCGCATCGGTGATCACCGACTTGGCCAGAACACCGGTCGGGATCCTCGACCGGTCCGCCTTCCGCAGGACAAGCGCATCGTTGTACACCACCCGCGCGCACCCGAACGTACGGGACAGCGCCTGCCGCTGACCCACCGTCGGATAGACACGATAGGAGTACCTGAGATACACGAGATCAACCTACCGACAGGCACTGACAACCGGATGCCGTCACCCGCACGGCGGTCCGCCTCAACGGCCAAACACCGCACCCCGACCCCGCTCCGCAGACGGTCCGCTTCTCCCCCGCAAGCGGGGGCGCCCCCACCCCCGGCCAAGACCGGGGGTATTCACGGAAGTACCCGATGAGCGGTTGACGTGCGTGGGGCGTTGCGGCACGCAGGCCCGGTGGTCGTGCCCGCCGGTTCGCCGCCGGCTACTCGGGCGGGAACACCACGTTCCGGGTCGGCGTGTTGTAGCCGGGTGAGGACAAGAGGTCATGGAGGGCGGCCGTCACCTGCTCCGGGGGGACGAAATTCGTCAGGACCTGGGTGGGCACCGCCCGCGGGTCTGCCAGGATCGCCAGGAAGAGGTGCTCGACTCCGACGTATCCGTGCCCGAGTTCGGATGCGATCCGGCCGGCTTCGTCAAGAATCGAGAGATAGCGCGGTGTAGCCGTTTGTACGTGGTCGTCCGCCATGGTGCCTCGATACCTCGTGCGTGGGACCACCGGGTGGCGGGCCCGACTCAGCGCATCGTAGTAAGAAGTCCGGAAAACACGGAAGAGATCTCTTCTCGCCAGGCTGGCCGAATGCCCGTACCGCACTCGCGGCCCTGCCGAGTCAGCATGAGCTCGGCCAAGGGCCTTGTACAGGTTGGCGGTTGGGGAGATCGGGCGAGGCCGGCCCGAGTGACGTGCCGGGGAAAGTGCGCGCATTCTGCCGACGTGGTCGGCGGCGCGACGACGTTCCCCCTGTTCGTGGCGGAACCGTCCCGTATGCCGGCGGCGCAGCACCCGGATGCCACTCGAACAAACCGCAGCCCACGGGATTCCCGCCCACTCCGGCACGGCCCGACTCCGGCGTACCCACTCCTTCGCACCCAGCCTCCCGTCACCCCGCCTGGGCAAGCTTCTCCTGTGCGTCGGCGAGGTCCTCGGCGGTGGGCGCGTCGTCCTGGGTGAGCCGGTGGCGCCAGTATCCGGCGAACTCGACCGACGTCTTGGCCGACCCGCGCTCCCCCACCAGGTGACGCCGGAGCGCCCGGACCGCCGACGCCTCACCGGCCAGCCAGACGAAGGGCGTACCGGCGGGCAGGTCCGCGGCGCGGACGGCCTCGGTCAGCGGCCCGCCGGGGGCGGCGCCGTCACGGTGCAGCCAGTGCACGGCAAGGTCGGCACGGGTGGCCAGCGGCCGGCGCTCCGCCGCGTCGGCCACCTCGACGAACGCGACCGCCCGGGCGCCCGCGGGCAGGGCCTCCAGCAGCGTGGCGATCGCGGGCAGGGCAGTCTCGTCCCCGGCCAGCAGGACCCAGTCGGCTCCGGCGACGGCGGCGGCGAGCGGGACCGGCCGGGCGTAGAGCTCGGAGGGGCCGACCATGCCGAGCCGGTCCCCCGGCCGGGCGCGGGCCGCCCAGGCGCTCGCCGGGCCGCGGTCGCCGTGCAGCACGAAGTCGATCTCCAGCACCCGGCTGCCGGGGCGCCGGCGGCGGACGGTGAAGCTGCGCATCCACGGCCGCTCGTCCTCCGGGACGGCCAGGTAGGCCTGGTACCAGCTCATCGGGTCGTCGCTGTGACCGGGCAGGACGGGCTCCGCCTGGCCGGGCCTGGGGAAGCAGAGTTTGACCTGCTGATCGGGGGTGCGGCCGACGCCCTCGTCGAGCGACTCCGCCTCGAAGGTGATGCGGGCCGTCCGCGGTGTGACCCGCTCGACCCCGATGACCTGGATGTATGTGACGGGCAATGCCACCGTCGGACCCTCCGGTTTCGGCTCCACTGATAACCTTACGCCATAAGGAATTACCTCGACGAGGATACTTTACGGCATAAGGAGTTGTTCCCGTGACCGTCTTCGCCGGCCAGGGCGATGCCCGCCGCTCGATGCCCCTGCTCTGGCGCGGGCCGGAGGAACCGCGCACCGGGCGCAGCGGCCCCAAGCCCGCCCTGAGCGTGGACGCGATCGTGGCCGCCGGGATCGCGGTCGCCGACGCCGAGGGGCTGGCCGCGCTGTCGATGCGCGCGGTCGGCGAACGGCTGGGCCGTACCGCGATGGCCCTGTACACCTACGTGCCGGGCAAGGCCGAGCTGCTCGACCTGATGCACGATCGGGTGCTCGCCGAGCTGCCCACCGGTCACGACCCCGCCGACGGCTGGCGGGCCGCCACCACGGCCTGGGCCGAGGATGCCTTCACCTGCTACCTGCGCCACCCGTGGGTGCTCCAGATCTCCCAGGCCCGGCCGGTCCTGGGCCCGGCAGAGCTGGGCGCGATGGAGACGGTGCTGCGGGTCCTGGACGGCGCGGGCCTGGAGCCGCGGCTGCTGCGCGGGGTGGTCGCCGCCCTCTGGCAGCTGGTCCGCGGGATGGCCCGGACGGCCGCCGAGGCCCGCGTCGCGGCGGCGGACACCGGCGTCGCCGACGCGGAGTGGTGGCATGCCAGGTCCGCCCAACTCGCCGAGCTCGCACCCGACTTCGCTGAGCGCTTCCCGCTGCTGACCGCCCTGGAGAGCAGCGCCGCCGCCCCCACGCCGGGGGCCGGGGACAGGGACGGGGACGACGCCGGCTACTTGGAGGACCAGACCCGGGAGGCCTTCCGCACCGGCCTCGCCGTCCTGCTGGACGGCGTCGAGACGGCGGTCGCCCGACCGGGGCGGTCATAGGGCCCGCCGCACCGCACCCGGGCCGGCGGGCGCAGTTGTCGCTGTCCGCTGCCCAGGTGACGGTTGGTCTGAGCGGGTACGCCCGGTCACCGCATCAGCGTAGGCGGGCAGTCCACCGGTGACCCGATTCGCACAAGCTGCCGGACGCTTCGACTATGGCTTCCTTCAACCGACTACTCGCCCGCGTCCGCCGACGGGCCGGCGCCCTGGCCCTCCCCTGCACCGTGATCTCGGCCCTCGTCCCGGTCCTCGCGCTCGGCCCCGGGGCCGTCTCGGCCGTGGCCGCGCCGCTACCCGGCGGCCTCGGGCCGTGCGTCCCGGGCAGTTGCCCGAACCCCTACCCGAGCTCGATCAGCAACGGTCCGTTCGCCGGCCGGGACAACGGCATCAACATCTTCGTCGGCAACGAGTTCCTGGTCACCGGCCGCGCCGCCGAGGCCGAGGGCCGCGTGGTCGTGCTCGACGGCTTCACCCAGGCCAAGGAGGTCGGGGTCAGCTCGATCTACAACGTCGGCATCGCCGGCGTCGGCTCCCGGGTCCCCCCGCCGGACGGCGCCGACTTCCTCACCACCGGCGGCGGCATCACCATCGCCCCCGGCCAGAGCCTGGTCGCCGAGGGCGGCGTGGTCCGGCACGCCGGCGCGGTCACCGGCACCGTGACCGGGACCCTGGTCACCGACCCCAACGCCGTCCAGCCCTACAGCGGCCTGCGCGCCCAGCTCACCACCGCGTCCGACTGCTACGCCCGCGTCGACGGCACGCTCCGCACCCCGACCGGCACGGCGGTCAACCAGGGCGGGCAGACCCTGTTCACCGGTGACGGCAGCTCGGCCCTCCAGGTGTTCAACGTCGACTTCGACCTCACCGGATCGACCGGCGGCCAGCAGGGCATCGTCTTCGCGAACATCCCCTCGGGCGCCACGATCCTGGTCAACGTCCTCGGCGCCACGCGGACCCTGAACACCTACAGCGGCGGCATCAACGACACCGACGACCCGCTCAACGCCTACCGCGACCACCTGCTGTGGAACTTCCCCGACGCCACCACCGTCACCCTGGCCGGCACCGGCCAGTTCCAGGGCAGCTTCCTGATCGGCCGGCAGGCCTCGCTGACCACCGTCACCCTCGCGGGGATCAACGGCCGGTTCTTCACCTCCGGCTCGCTCACCCACACCAGCCTCCCGACCGGAGGCGGCGGCCAGGAGTTCCACTCCTACCCGTTCAACGGCGACCTCCCGACCTGCGGCACCCCGCCGGTCACGGGCGAGGTCCGGGTGCTG
Source organism: Kitasatospora sp. NPDC058218 (assembly GCF_042882445.1). Taxonomy (NCBI): domain Bacteria; kingdom Bacillati; phylum Actinomycetota; class Actinomycetes; order Kitasatosporales; family Streptomycetaceae; genus Kitasatospora; species Kitasatospora sp. NPDC058218. The sequence goes on from NZ_JBHVWC010000053.1 coordinate 10,343, forward strand.
AAGACCGACGCCGCCACCGGCGCACCCCTCGCCGGCGCCGTCTTCGACCTCTGGCAGGAAACCAACAACACCCCCGGCCTCCAGACCACCGGCATCAACCCCGACACCCAGATCGGCACCACCTGCACCACCCCCACCGACGGCATCTGCCG
>NZ_JBHVWC010000053.1:10594-75892 GCF_042882445.1 Kitasatospora sp. NPDC058218
CGAAACCACCCCACCCACCGGCTACGACCTCCCCGCAAACCCCGTCTTCGGCCCCCTCACCCTCACCCCCCAAAACGCCACCACCGGCATCCAGACCACCGCAGCCGACCAACCCCACACCCAACCCCCCATCACCGGTGAAGTCCGCGTCCTGAAGACCGACGCCACCACCGGCGCACCCCTCGCCGGCGCCGTCTTCGACCTCTGGCACGAAACCAACAACACCCCCGGCCTCCAGACCACCGGCATCAACCCCGACACCCAGATCGGCACCACCTGCACCACCCCCACCGACGGCATCTGCCGACGCACCGTCGAAACCGGCACCTACTACTGGCGCGAAACCACCCCACCCACCGGCTACGACCTCCCCGCAAACCCCGTCTTCGGCCCCCTCACCCTCACCCCCCAAAACGCCACCACCGGCATCCAGATCAGCGCTCGTGACTGCCCGTCGCCGAAGCCCCCGGCGGAGGGCTCGATCCACCTGACGAAGCGGGACGCCAAGACCGGCAAGCCGCTGGGCGGCGCGACCTTCCAGCTCTGGCGCGAGACCAACGGCGTCCCCGGCCTGCAGACCGGCGGAGCGAACCCGGACACCCGCACGGGCGCGGACTGCACCACCACGGCCGAGGGCGGCTGTGCCTTCACCCACCTGGCGGGCGGCCAGTACTACCTGCGGGAGACCGTCGCGCCCGCGGGCTACCAGCTCCCGCACAACCCGGTGACCGGCCCGTACACGCTGGACGCCGATGACTGCGTCACCGTCGCCCTGACCAACAAGCGGGACTACGACGACTGCTAGCCGACCGACCTCCGGGACCAGCCATGCGGAACGCCGGACCCGCCGGAGCGCCCCTGCTCCGGCGGGTCCGGCGGGTCCCGGGCCGTTCCGCCGCGGTCCGGATCCCCGACGCCCCGATGCTCCGCTTCGACTACCGGCCCTTGCGGCCGATCCGGTCCGTCCCGATCGCCAGGGCCGCACCGACCACGATCATCACGACGTACCCGGCCGTCTCGTGTCCGTCCGGGACGAGGTGACGCAGGAAACCGAAGAGGCGCACGTCCCAGAAGTGGTCGGAGAGCAGACCGCTGATACCGCCGACGACGAGGACGAAGCTGACGAAGCCGAGCAGGTTCTTCATGCCCCCGACCCTAGGGACGCGGCTGGGCGCCGGAGTCCGACTTTCGGTGCCACCCGCCCCGACCAAAGTCGTGGCCGCGCCGCACCCCCGCCCCGCGTGGCGGCCGACCCCGGCGGTCGGGGCGGGGCCCGGACGGAGCAGCGCACCCGGCGCACCGGCCACGGCGCAGGTACGTTCGCGGTGTGCAGCAGAGGTCACACCACGTCAGAGGAGCGGCCACGGCCGGTGCCGTCGCCGCACTGGTACTCGCCGCGGCGACGCCCGCGGCCGTCGCGCAGGACGCGGCCTCCGTGGTCGGCGGGGAGCGGCTGGGCCGGCCCGCCGTCCAGGTGGCGCCGCTGGCCGGGGCGCCCGCCCTGCCGGCCGAACTGACCGGGCGGTCCTGGCTGGTCGCCGACGCGGCCACCGGCGACGTCCTGGCCGCACGCAACGCGCATGTGCCGCTGCCGCCCGCGAGCACCCTGAAGATGCTGTTCGCGGACACCGTGCTGCCCAAGCTGGACCGCTCCCTGGAGCACAAGGTCGCGCCGGTGGAGCTGGCCGACCTGGGCGTGGGCAGCAGCCTGGTCGGCATCAAGGAGAACCTGCCGTACCGGGTGGAGGACCTCTGGCGGGGCGTCTTCCTCAGCTCCGGCAACGACGCGGTGCACGTCCTGGCCCACATGAACGGCGGCCTCGCGCAGACCGTGTCCCAGATGCAGGAGCGCGCGCTGGCCCTGCAGGCCCGGGACACCCACGTGGTCTCGCCCGAGGGCTACGACCAGGAGGGGCAGGTCTCCTCGGCGTACGACCTGACGCTGTTCGCCCGGGCGGGACTGCGCAACAAGGACTTCCGCGCGTACTGCTCCACCCGGACCGCGCGCTTCCCGGGCGGGGTGGACAAGACGACCGGGCAGCGCACCGCCTTCGACATCGCCAACACCGACCGGCTGCTCGGCAAGTACCCGGGCCTGATCGGTGTGAAGAACGGTTACACCACCGGCGCCGGGGCGACCTTCACCGGGGCGGCCGAGCGCGGCGGCCGCACCTTGCTGGTGACGGTGATGCACCCGGAGTCGCAGAGCAAGGTGTACGACGAGGCGGCGAGCCTGCTCGACTGGGGCTTCGCCGCGGCGGGCAAGGTGGAGCCGGTCGGCCACCTGGTGGAGGAGCCGGTCGCCTCGGCCTCCGCCGAGGCCGAGGCCGGGGCCGGGGTGACGGGCGTGGTGCCGCACGCGATCCGGCAGGCCGACCACGCGCTCGGCCCGGCCGGGTGGACGACCCTCGCGCTCTGCGGGACGCTGGCGCTCTGGGCCGCCGGCCGGGCCCGGACCAGGCGGCTGCACCTGCGGCAGCGGCCGACGGCCGTCGAGGCCGTCCCCGTGCCGCTCGCGTTCACCCGGTCGGGTGCCACCGCGCTGGGCGGTTCGACGGCGGTGGGGGGTCGCGGGCGCAGGCGGACGGCCCGGGCCGTCCGGGCGAGCGTGCAGTCGGCGCGCCGACGCCTGCGCACCCGCTAGCACACCTGTCCGAAATGCGGTGTTCGTCGGGTGATGTTCTGATGGCGCAATGTGCGGCCCCGGCGCCGCCCGCCCGATCACCCATGGAACGGAGCGACGCATGACCGAGCTGCCCTTCGACGACACCACGGACTTCGAGAACGCCGACCGGGGCTTCCTGGGAACGCTGTCACCCGGGGTGGTCAAGGCCGCCGACGGACGCGTGGTCTGGGACAACGACGCCTACGGGTTCCTCAAGGACGAGTGCCCCGACACCGCCCATCCGAGCCTCTGGCGCCAGGCCCGGCTCTGCGCCCGGCAGGGGCTCTACCAGGTGACCGAGCGGGTCTACCAGGTCCGCGGGCTCGACCTCTCCAACATGACGCTGGTCGAGGGCGAGCGCGGGGTGATCGTGATCGACCCGCTGATCTCCGCCGAGACGGCCGCCGCCGCCCTCGCGCTCTACCGGGAGCACCGCGGCGACCGGCCCGTCACCGGTCTGATCTACACCCACTCCCACGGCGACCACTTCGGCGGCGCGCGCGGCGTCCTGCCGCACGGCACCGAACAGGGCATCCCGATCCTCGCCCCGGCCGGCTTCCTGGAACACGCCGTCAGCGAGAACGTCTACGCGGGCAACGCGATGACCCGGCGGGCCATGTTCATGTACGGCGACCGGCTGCCGAAGGCCCCCGACGGGCAGATCGGCGCCGGTCTCGGCATGACCACCTCCACCGGCACCATCACGCTCATCCCGCCGACGGCGGACATCACCCGCACCGGCCAGGAGGAGACCGTCGACGGCGTGCGGATCGTCTTCCAGCTCACCCCCGGCACCGAGGCGCCGGCCGAGATGAACTTCCTCTTCCCCGAGCTGCGGGCGCTCTGCCTGGCCGAGAACGCCACCCACAACATGCACAACATCCTGACCCTGCGCGGCGCGGTCGTCCGCGACGCCCGGATCTGGGCCCGCTACCTGGACGAGGCGATCGAGTACTTCGACGGCCGGTACGACGTGGCCTTCGCCTCGCACCACTGGCCGACCTGGGGCCACGACGACGTGGTCACCTACCTCTCCGAACAGCGCGACCTCTACGCGTACCTGCACGACCAGACCCTGCGCCGGCTCAACGACGGCCTCACCGGACCGGAGATCGCCGAGGAGCTGCGGCTGCCGCCCGCGCTGGAGCGGCGCTGGCACACCCACGGGTACTACGGCTCGCTGAACCACAACGTCAAGGCGGTGTACCAGCGCTACCTCGGCTGGTTCGACGGCAATGTGGCCCACCTGTGGGAGCACCCGCCGGCGGCCCAGGCGCAGCGGTACGTCGAGGTGGCCGGCGGCGGCGAGGCCGCGCTGGCCAAGGCCCGCTCCTACGCCGACGCGGGGGACCTGCGCTTCGCCGCGACCCTGCTCAACCACGTGGTGTTCGCCGACCCGTCGAACACCGCCGCCAAGGAGGCCCTGGCCGGCGTCTACCGAAGGCTCGGCCACGGCGCGGAGAACGGCACCTGGCGCAACTTCTACCTGATGGCCGCCGTCGAACTGCTCGAAGGCCCCGGGACGGTCCTGCTCGACGCGGCCAACCCCGAGATGACGGGGGCACTGACCACCGAGATGCTGTTCGACTCGATCGCGATCCGGATCGACGGGCCGCGCGCCTGGGACGAGGAGCTGACCATCGACCTGGTGCTCACCGACGAGCAGCTCCGGTACCGGCTGACGCTGCGGCACGGCGCCCTGACCCACCGGTCCTTCCCGGCCGGGGACGACCCCAGGTCGGCGGCCGGTCTGACGCTGACCCTCACCAGGGCGCAGCTGCTCGGGCTGCTGGCCGGCCGGGGCCTCGACGGCGTCCGGCACCAGGGCGACGAGGGGCTGCTCGCGCGGCTGCTCGCGCTCGTCACCACGCCGGCCCGCTCCTTCCCCATCGTCACGCCCTGACCCGGGGCCGCGCCCTGACCCGGGTACGCACCCTCGCCCCCGCCCCGGCGCGTACCCGTCGGTCCGCGCCCGCCGCCGCCCGGACCACACCCGGGCGGCGGCGCCCGTTCCGGTCGCCCGGCCGAACTCTCCGGAGGTGACGGCGTGACATCCGCCCCCACCCGCGCCGAGCGCGCCCGACGGCCCCTCCGCGGAGCGGGCCGCACACTGGGCCGGCCCACACCCGCCGATCTGACCGCGGGCATGGTCACCGGCCTGTTCTCGATCCCCGAGGGCATGGCGTACGCGAGCATCGCCGGGTTCAACCCGGTCGCCGGCCTCTACGCGGGCGTCGTCCCGCCGATCCTCGGCTCGCTCACCGCGCCCACCGTCCTCATGGTCACGACGCTGACCAGCGCCATCGCGCTCACCGGGCAGAGCGTGCTCGCGGACGCCGGGCTCGACCCGCACGACGCGGGCAACGTCGCCGCGCTGACCGTACTGGTCGGTGTGGTCATGCTGCTCATGGGCCTGCTGCGGCTCGGCGTCGTGCTCAGCTTCGTCTCCAACGCCGTCATGGTCGGCTTCTCCACCGGCATCGCCCTGCAGATCATCACCGGAGTACTTGAGGACGCCACCGGCTACCAGCCGCACGGCCACAACAAGCTCGCCCAACTCGCCAACTGGCTGGGTCACTTGCCCGACTGGCAGCTCTCCACCACGCTGGTGGCCGCCGCCACCGTGGCGGTCTGGGCACTCGCCCGGACGGTCCGGCGGCTGGAGCCCGTGGCGCTGCTGGTGGCCATGGTGACGGTCAGCCTCGCGGTGGCGGTGCTCGGCACCGACGTCGAGCTGGTCCGGGACATCGCCGACATCCCCGCCGCACTGCCCGGATTCACCGCACCCTCCCTGGACGCCGTGCCGCACCTGGCCGGCGGCGCCGTCTCGGTCGCCCTGGTCGCGCTCGCCCAGGCCGCCGGCATCGCACCCTCGATGCCCAACCCGGACGGCAGCCGCTCCGGCGTCAACGGCGACTTCCTCTCCCAGGGCGTGGCCAACGTCGGCGGCGGCCTCTTCCAGGCGCTGCCCTCCGGCGGCTCGCTGTCGCGCACCGGTGTCGCCGCCTCGGCCGGGGCCCGCACCCGCTGGGCGGGCGTCGTCTCCGGTGTCTTCCTCGCCCTGGTGGTACTGCTCTGCGGTTCGCTGGCCGAACGCATCCCGATGCCGGTGATCGGCGGGCTCATCCTGGTCGTCGGCGGCGAACTCATCTGGGGGAAGCGGGCCGACATCCTGCTCGTCCTGCGCACCTCGAAGCTCTCCACCACCGCGATGGCCGCGACCTTCCTCGCCACCACCCAGCTCCCGCTCCAGCAGGCGATCGTCATCGGCGCCGTGCTCTCGCTGCTGCTCTACTGCGTCCAGGCGGCCCGCCGCGCCCACTTCACCGCACTGGTCCGCGACGACGACGGCCGCTGGACCACCGCCCCCGTCCCCGAGCGGCTCCCGGCCGGCGCGGTCACCGTGCTGGAGTACGAGGGCAGCAGCCTCTTCGCCGAACTGCCCACCCTGCGCACCCGACTGCCCGACCCGGCGGGCGCCCGCGACGCCGTCCTGGTGCTGGTCGTGCGCACCGCACCGGACATCCCCTCCTCGGCCATCCTCAAGGCGCTGCGCCGCTACACCGACACCCTGCACCGGGAGGGCGGCCGGCTCGTCCTGGCCGGCGTCCAGCCCGCGCTCGCCGACCTGTTGCGCCGCACGGGCCTGCGCGAGCACCTGGGCGCGGACGCCGTCACACCGGCCGAGGGACCGCTGCTGGCACCGCTCGACCGGGCCCGGGACGACGGCCTGCACTGGATCGCCCGCCGGCGGGCGGCCCGCGACCCGTCGGACGGCGGTCCGTCAGGCGGCGGCGACGACGGTGCGCCCTAGAATGCGGCCATGGACGCCGCCACCCCCGACCCCGCCCCGCAGGACCGGCTCGAACGCCTGGTCCGCCTCTCCACCGGGAGCTACCTGCTGGTCACCACCTACCGGAAGGACGGCACCGCCGTGCCGACCCCGGTCTGGGTGGTCCGCGACGGCGACGCGCTGGGCGTCTGGACCGTCACCGACTCCTGGAAGGTCAAGCGGATCCGCAACCGTGCCGACGTCCTGGTCGGACCCTGCGACGTCAAGGGCCGACCGACCGGCAAGCAGTACCCGGCCACCGCCGAGATCCTCGGCCCCGAGCGGACCGCCGCCTACCGGACGCTGCTGCGGCAGAAGTACGGCCTGCTGGGCGTGGTCACCCTGCTCGGCAGCCGACTGCGGCGCGGCGAGCGCGGCACGGTCGGCATCCGGATCACACTGACGGACTGAGCCGCTCCGGCGCGGCCGCCCGGTCCTGCGCCCGGGCGCAGGTGTCCAGGATCACCCGGGCAACGAGCGCCGGATCGTCGTTCATCGGCACGTGCCCGCAGCCCGGCAGCCGGATCAGCCGGGCCGCCGGGAGTTCACGCAGCGCGCGGACGCCCTGACGGCGCAGCAGGATGCGGTCCCGGCTGCCCCAGGCGACGGTGACCGGCAGGGCGCCGACGTCCCCCGTGAAGCGCAGCCCGCGGCCGGCCGCGAGGGTGGGGCCGAAGCCGGTCGCCTCGCGCAGCGCCCGGGTCTCGGCGACGGCGGCGGCGGGCTGACGCCGGCCCGGGCGGGCGTAGATGGTGCTGACCAGCAGCGCGCGGCCGGCCGTGGAGCGGGCGATCCGCCCGACGGCGGGCGGCGGCAGCAGCCGCGCACCGAGCCGCATCCCGCCCAGCACCGCGTAGGCGTAACGGCGCTCGGCCTCCGTCCAGAACCCGGCCGGGGCCAGTGCCGTCACCGAGCGGGCCAGCCCGGCCCGGCCGAGGCCGAGGGCCAGCAGTCCGCCGAGCGAGTTCCCCGCGACGTGCGGCCGCTCGATGCCGAGCTCCGCGCAGAGCTCCCCGAGCGCCGGGACCACCGCCTCCAGCCCGTACGGCACGCCCGACGGCAGGGCGGGCGAGGCGCCGAACCCCGGCAGGTCGACGGCGATCACCTCGTGCCGCTCGGCCAGTGCGGGCAGCACCGGCTCCCAGGCCTGCCAGTGGTGGCCCACTCCGTGCAGCAGCAGGAGCGGGCTGCCGGACCCGAGCCGCTGGTAGCGCACCGTCACCTCCCCCGGTCCGTGCGGGGCGGGCAGCGCGAAGGTGACGTCGGCGGGCATGCGGCTCCTCTGCTGGACGCGATGTCAGCAAGAATTACCGACGAGTAGCCAACTCGGCAAGGGCCCCGCACCGCCGGACCGCCGGACCGGACTCAGTACCGCACGGCCCTGACCACGACCGGCAGCAGCGTCTCGTCCGCCGGCCGCCGGCTGAACGCGATCGGGGACGCCTTCGCCCCGGGCGCGAGGTGTTCGGCACCCACGACCGCGCTGTCCACGGCCTTCCCGTTGGTGTCGGTGAAGTCGACCTGCACCGCGTACGAGGCGGTGTCCAGCCCGCTGTTGGTGATGGTGACCACGACGGCGTGCAGCCCCCCGGTCCGCGCCCGCGCCACCCCGGTCAGGGTGACGTCGCCCAACGCGTTGCCCCCGTTCTCCACGTTGCCCAGCGCGGCCTCCGCGTTCGTCCTCAGCTGTTCGCTCTGCGCCGAGACCGACGCGGCGAACGAGGCGGCGGCGGCCGAGGCGGACTCGGCCGCCGCCGACACCGAGGCCAGCGCCGACTCCGCGGTCGAGGCCAACCCGGAGGGCGGCTCCCCCGAGAACGACGACGGATTGGGCGCCGTGCTCAGCGTCGACGCCCCCGAGGAGGTGACCGACGGATTGGTCGACGAGCTGCTGCACGCGGCGAGCACGGCGGCCCCGGTCAGCGCGGCCACCAACGCCACGGCACGGGGCCCCGCCCACCTCCGGCGCGCACCCTCGGCAGGACGGTTCGGGAAGCTATGGAGTTCACGCACCGGGGTTCCCTCTTCTGATCGGTGTCCAGCGGCCGACGGCCCCTACGTCCCCATGCTTCGCAACGACCGCTCCCGCCGCGAAACCTGCTGCCCCGTTCGGGTGCCCCGGGCCCCGACCACGCGACCGCCGACGCCAGAAGATCACGTTCCGGTTGCATGCACACAATCTGCTCAAAGCCTGGTCGGAGTAGCCGTCAGAGCGGCTAGGCTCCCTGCTGGCCGCCCTGGGCACCGGTCGGCGGCCCCATCAGTCGACGGCTGCTCCGACGGGGCGGCCCTGGTCCTCCGGGGGACATTCGTGCAGGAAATGGTCAAGGGCGCCAACGTCGGCCTGGCGGCGCTGAGCGACAGCGCCGACTCCGTCATCGTGAGCCTGGGCTGGAGCAGCCCGGACGGCGACGGGGACGCCGACGTGTCCGTGCTGCTCCTGACCGGGGACGGCAAGGTGCGGAGCAACGCCGACTTCTTCTTCTACAACAACCCGGCGGCCGCCGACGGCAGCGTCCAGCTGCTCGGCCAGGCACCGACCGAGATCGGCACCGAGGACCGGATCCAGCTCGACCTGACCGCCGTGCCCGCCGATGTCGACCGCCTGGTCATCGCGGCCAGTCGCCACCAGCGGGCCGCGTTCGGCCACCTGGAGGGCCTGCGCCTCGAACTCGCCGACAGCACCGGGGAGCAACTGCTCGGCTTCGCCATCACCGACGCGGACTCGGAGAGCGCCTTCGTCTTCGGCGAGATCTACCGCCGCAACCAGGAATGGAAGTTCCGCGCGGTCGGTCAGGGGTACGACACCGGGCTGGCCGGGCTGGCCACCGACTTCGGCATCGACATCGAGGACGACGCGGGCGACGGCAGCGCGCCGGAGGACGGGACCGCCTCCGCCCCCGACAGGACGGAAGCGGAGGCGGCCGGAACCCCGGCGCCGACCGCCGCCTCCGCACCCGCCTCCACCGACCAACCCGTCGACGCGGCCGCCCCCAAGGCGCTGGTGCCGACCCAGGCCCAAGCACCCGACGCGACGCCCACCGCTCCGGCCGCACCCAAGCGCCTGCGCACCGCCAAGAAGCGGGTGGCCCGCCCGAAGACCTCCAAGCCGTCGCTGGCCGAGAACGACGCCTGGCGCACGGCCCGCCTCTTCCCCGCCACCAGCCTCAAGAACGACCGCGAGCGCGAGGTCCGGGCCACCTCCGTCCTGCTGTCCGTGATGGCACAGGTCCCCGCGTTCGGCCGCCGGCTCACCGCGGCGTTCGGCGCGCCCGCCGGCCGGATGGAGACCTTCACCGAGGTCTCGCTGCCGCACGGCGACTCCCCCAAGCGCCCCGACGGCGTGATCCGGGTGGAGCGTGCCGGGCGGCTCTGGACAGCCCTGATCGAGAGCAAGACCAACGGCAACCCGCTGAAGGCCGATCAGGTCCAGGACTACATGGACATCGCCGCCCGGCGCGGCTACGAGGCGGTCATCACGCTCTCCAACGACGTCGCGCTGGAGGGCAGCCCGCTCGTCACCGTCAAGATCGACGGCCGCCGCAAGCACAAGGTGCTGCTCTGCCACCTCTCCTGGGCGGACGTCACCAACCAGGCGAAGATGCTGCTCCACCACGACGACCTCGCCAACCCCGCCCACCGGTGGCTGCTGGAGGAGCTCCTGCACTACCTCCAGCACGAGAACTCGGGCTGCCACGGGTTCCAGAACATGGGCCCCGCCTGGGTGCCGGTGCGCAACGGCCTCGACGACGAGACGCTCGCCGCGGGGGACGAACGCGCCGTCCAGGTCGTCGAGAGCTGGGAGCGGCTCATCCGCCAGGTCTGCCTCCAGCTCGGCGGCGAGCTCGGTGTCAAGGTGCTGCCCGTCCAGCGTGCCCGGCGCGGCGACGACCCGCTGACCCGGCGGACCGCGCTCGCCGACCGCCTCTGCTCGGACGGCCGGCTCGTCGCCGAGATCCGGGTCGACGACACCGTCGGCAGCTTCGAGCTGACGGCCGACCTGCGCGTCGGCAAGCTGCGCACCTCCATCGAGATCCCCGCCCCCGAGCAGGGCTACCCGCTCAGCTGGGTCAAGCGCCTGGTCCGCCAGCTCGCCGAGGCACCGGCGGACCTGCACATCGAGACCCTGACCGACGGCACCGCGGCCGGGCCCCGGGGCACCCTGGAGAAGCTCCGCCCCGAGCCCGGCGACCTGCTGCCGAAGGACTCCTCGAAGATCACCGGGTTCCGGCTCTCACTCTCCAAGACCATGGGCAGCACCCGGGGCAATGCCGAGTCGGGCTTCATCCGCAGCGTCGACGCCGCCGTCGAGCGGTTCCACACCTCGGTGATCGCCCACCTCGACCATCGGGCGGCGGCCCGCCGCTGACCGTCGCAGGCCCGCCGGGGCCGGGGCCGCACCGGCGGCTCCGGCCCCGGCGGGCCCGTTCCGGTGGCGCCGGGTCCGACGCCCCGCGGCGGCGGGAGTGCCGCACGGGAGTCACCACCTGATTGATATGCACTATTTGCCCAGATACCGTGCGCGCCCTACGTTGTTGACCATGACTGGGGCCGAGGACGATGCCGGGCGGGTGATCGCAGGGCGCTACACCCTGGTGCGGCGGCTCGGCGGCGGGGGCATGGGACGGGTCTGGCTCGCCCATGACGAGGTGCTGGCCTGCGATGTCGCACTCAAGGAGATCAACGTACCGCCGGGCCTGCCGGAGCAGGAGATGACCGCGCGCATCGCCAGGGCCCGCAGTGAGGCCCGGCACGCCGCCAGGATGCGGAACCACCCGCACGTCGCCACGGTGCACGACATCCTTGAGGAGGACGGTCTGCCGTGGATCGTCATGGAGTACGTGCCCGGCGCGACGGACCTGGAGGCCCTCGTGCACAAGCGCGGCCCCCTGCCACCCGCGGAGGTGGCGCGCATCGGTCTGGCCGTCCTCGACGCCCTGACGGAAGGCCACCGGCTCGGCATCCTGCACCGGGACGTCAAGCCGGCCAACATCCTGCTGACGGGCCCCGCACCGCGGACGTCGCACCCCTCGGAGGGGGGCGTGCTGCTGGCCGACTACGGCATCGCCCTCGACCCGGCCTCGGGTGAGCCGCGCCTCACCTCGGCTTCCGGGATCGTGGGGACTCCCGGCTACCTGGCCCCGGAGCGGGCGCGCGGTCAGGAGCCGAGCCCGGAGTCCGACCTGTTCTCCCTCGGCGCCACGCTGTACTTCGCGGTCACGGGCAGGGGCCCCTTCGACGCCGAGAGCGACGCCGCCTCGCTGACCGCGCTGCTGTTCGAGGAACCCACGCTGCCCGCCCACGTCACGGGACCTCTGGTGCCCGTCCTCGTGGGCCTGCTGGCCAAGGACCCGGCGGAGCGGATGACGGGCGAGGAGGCGGCCGGGAGGCTCGCCCGAATCTCCGCCGCACCCGAGCCCGGCCCGACGGTCGTGCCCCCTCCCGGCACCCCTCCGCCGCCCGCACCCACCACCACGGCTCCTTCTCCGACGGTCCAGCAGGTGCCTCCCCCGCCGAGCACGCCGAGCACGCCGAGCACGCCGGACACCCCGGGCCCGCCGGGCCCACCCGAGCCCGGCCCCCGTCGGAAACCCCCGGCCGGCCGTACCGTGGCCGTCGTCGCGGCCGCCGTACTGCTCCTGGGCGGTGCCGTGTGGGCCGGGGTGTCCTTGCTCGGCGACTCGGACACCTCCTCGTCCTCGACGTCCGGCGCGACCACGTCCTCGCACCCGACTCCCACCGGCCCGGTACCGCCCTACGGGGCCGACGTGGCTCTGCAACAGGAACTGAAGCGGGGCGACTGCGTCTCCAGTGTGTGGAACGGGGCGAAGTTCCAAGGGCTGCCCAGGCTCGGTCTCGTGGACTGCACCGGGGGCAATCCGGATGGTCAGGTAATCGATCTGGCCGACGCGAGCTCCCTGGACGATGCGACGCGAAACGGTGCCGGCCTGTGCGATGCGCGACTGCGGACCACCGTCCAGGCGCTGGCGGACGCCCAGTCGTACGCCATCGCGCCGAGCAAACAGGGCTGGGACCGCGGCGCGCACTCCGTGCCCTGCCTGGTCTTCGGCAAGTCCGTCGGAATCGGGGGGCCGGTGGGCACGTTCCGCCAGACCGGCCAGCTCATCAATCTGAACAACACGTCGGCCGGCGACTGCATCGACACGCTGCCGCAACAGGACAACAGCCTCCAGCCCCTCCTCGCGGACTGCACCGTGCCGCACCAGGAGAAGGTCCTGGGCTTCGTCGCGGCACCCTCGGGCGTGACCTACAAGGCGGCGACCGAGACGGACGCGATCAAACTCTGCACACAGCAGTACTCGGCCTACACGAACGACAGCCACACCGTCTCCGCCTGGACGGGCGACGAGTCCGGTTGGAACCAAGGCTTCCGGTACGTGATGTGCACGCAGCAGACGGTCGACGGTTCACGACTCCCCGGCGACACGTGACGTCCACCGCAGCGAGCCGCTGACCCGCGGAGGGCCCGGTGGTGGTCGAGGTGGGCGATCGCCGGCCGGCGTGTGTTCCGGTGGGCGTGTTCCGTCCGGACGATTCGCACCGTACGGGAACCAGCGGGGGTGGCGGGCCGACTGGTGGAGGGTGAGTGCGATGTCGCCGGGTGGCCGGCCGTGGAGTGTGGTGGCGGGGTTCGCCCTGCTGTTGGTGGTGGTGTTCGTGGCGGCGTTCGCGCTGGGGCGCGGCACCGGACCGGTGTCGCCGGGCCTGACGCCCGGCAGCGGCGGCGGGGGCGCGCCGGGGATGAGCGGGCACGACATGGGGGCGGGCCGGTGAGCGCCGTCGCGGACGCGCAGGCCGGGGCGCTGGTCAGTACCGACCTGGCGGTCGGCGGGATGACCTGCGCGGCCTGCGTCGGCCGGGTGGAGAAGCGGCTGGCCCGGATCGACGGGGTCACGGCCGGCGTCAACCTCGCCACCGGGCGGGCGCGGGTGCTGCACCCCGCCGGGGTGGCCGTCGAGGAGCTGATCGCGGCGGTCGAGCGGGCCGGGTACACGGCCGAACCGGCCGGGGCCGGGCAGGTGCCGGCGGACCGCGAGGAGGAGCCGGCACAGCGGTGGCGGCTGCTGGTGACGGCGCTGGCGGCCGTGCCGGTGGTGCTGCTGTCGATGGTGCCGTCGCTGCAGTTCCCGGCCTGGCAGTGGATCTGCTTCGGGCTGGCCGTCCCGGTGGTGACGTGGGGTTCGGCCGGGTTCCACCGGCGGGCCGTACGGGGCCTGCGGCACGGCACGGCGACCATGGACACCCTGGTCAGCCTCGGTGTGGTGGCGTCCTTCGGCTGGTCCGCGTACGCGCTGTCGTTCGGCGGGGCGGGCACGATCGGCATGCGGATGCCGTTCTCGCTCACCGCGGACGGCGGGGGCGGCGCGCACGTCTATCTGGAGGCGGCCGTCGGGGTGCCGCTGTTCGTGCTGGCCGGGCGGCTGTTGGAGGGGCGGGTGCGGCGGCGCAGCGGTTCGGCGCTGCGGGCGCTGGCCGAGCTGGGTGCCAAGGAGGTGTGCGTCCGCGATCCGCGGTCCGGGCTGGAGCGGTCGATCCCGATCGAACAGCTGCTGCCCGGCCGGGAGTTCGTGGTCCGGCCGGGCGAGCGGGTGGCCACCGACGGGGTGGTGGTGGACGGCGGCTCGGCCCTGGACCTCAGCCTGCTGACCGGGGAGAGCGCCCCGGTGGAGGTCGGCCCCGGGGACGCCGTGGCGGGCGCCACGGTGAACGTCGGCGGCGCGCTGGTGGTCCGGGCCACCGCCGTGGGCGCGGACACCCAACTGGCCCGGATCACCGCGCTGGTGGCGGACGCGCAGGCCGGCAAGGCCCGGGCGCAGCGGCTCGCGGACGCGGTGGCCGGGGTGTTCGTGCCGTGCGTGCTGGCGGTGGCGGTCGCCGTGCTCGGCTTCTGGCTGGGCGCGGGGGCCGATCCGCAGGCGGCGGTGACGGCCGCGGTCGCGGTGCTGGTGGTGGCCTGCCCGTGCGCGCTGGGCCTGGCCACGCCGACCGCGCTGCTGGCGGCGACCGGCCGGGGCGCGGAACTGGGTGTCCTGGTGCGCGGGCCGGAGGTGCTGGAGAGCCTGCGCCGGATCGACACCGTGGTCCTGGACAAGACGGGGACGCTGACGACCGGCCGGACGGAGCTCACGGACCTCACCGTCGTGGACGGCGTGGACGCGGACGAGGTGCTGCGGCTCGCGGGCGCGGTCGAGCACCACTCGGAGCACCCCGTCGGACGGGCCGTCGTGGCGGCGGCCCGCGCCCGGTGCGGTTCCCTCCCGGCCGTGGCCGGCTTCACGGCCACCACCGGGGTCGGTGTCTCGGGCACCGTCGAGGGGCGGCCGGTCCGGGTGGTCCGGCCGGACGACGCGGCCGGACCGCTGCCCGCCGCGCTGGCCGGGGCGCTGACCCGGGCCGGGGCGGCCGGCCGCACGCCGGTGCTGGTGGAACTGGACGGTCGCGCGGTGGCCCTGCTCGCGGTCGGGGACACGCTGCGCTCCGGCAGCTGGCGGGCGCTGCACCGGCTGCGCGCGCTGGGGTTGGAGACCGTCCTGCTGACCGGTGACGGCCCCGGCGCGGCCCGCGCGGTGGCCGGCGAGCTGGGCATCGAACAGGTGCACTTCTCGGCCTCGCCCGCGCGCAAGGCGGAGGTGGTCACCGAGCTGAGGGCGGCCGGCCGGACCACGGCGGTGGTCGGCGACGGCGTCAACGACGCCGTCGCGCTGGCCTCGGCGGACCTCGGGGTGGCCCTCGCCTCCGGCAGCGACGCCGCGATCGGGGCGGCCGGGCTCACCCTGGTGCGGGGTGACATCGAGGCGGTGGTGGACGCCGTCCGGCTGGCCCGGCGCACGCTGGCCACCATCCGGGTCAATCTGCTCTGGGCGTTCGGCTACAACGTGGTGCTGATCCCGCTGGCCGCGGTCGGGCTGCTGAACCCGATGCTGGCGGCGGTGGCCATGTCGCTGAGTTCACTGCTCGTGGTGGGCAACAGCCTACGGCTGCGGACGTGGCAGCCGGGGCGGGGCGGCGGGGCCGCCCGCCGGCGTGGTGGCGGGACCGGTCCGGGCCGTGGCCCGGCGGCGCGTGGGCGGCGGACCGCTCCGGGGGTGACCGGGTGAGCGCCCGGTTCGGCGGCCGGACGGCCGACCGGCTGCGGGTGGTCGGACCGCCGGTGGCGGCGGCCGCGGTGGCGCTGGCCCTGCTCTCCGGGTGGACGGCGGTCGGCGGGGCCGGGCGGCAGCGCCCGGTGGAGGCCGGACCGGGCTGGGTGCTGCTGCCGACGACCGGCGGGGCGACCGCCACGGCCGCGTTCTTCACCCTCCGCAACCCCGGCGACATCCCGGACGAACTCACCGGTGCGAGATGGGAGTTCGGCGGCCGGGTCACGCTGAAGCGGCATCGGCACCAGGGCGCGGCGGGCCGGTGGGAGCCGGTCGCCGCGCTGCCCGTGCCGGGGCGCGGCGAGCTGGTGATGTCACCGGAGGACGCCGACCTGATGATCGTCGACCCGCCGGCTCTCCGGGCCGGGCAGTGGGTGGAGTTCACCCTCAGCTTCCGCAACAGCCCGGATCTGCGGCTGAAGGCCGAGGTCGTGCCACCCGGCGGGCGGCGCACCGGCTGAGTCCGGGCGCGGGTCGGCGCGGGCGAGCACGTGCCGTGCGGGCACGATTCCGCGCGGCAAGGGCCCGCCCGTGTCACGCCCGGTCCGGGCCGTCCAGCGTCTCGGCCACCGGCCGGCGCGGCGTCGCCGGCCCGGGCGGGCCGTACCCGGCGCGGAGCACCAGCTGGACGTGGCCCGGCCCGTCCGCCGGGTCGCGCAGCCCCCAGCGGGTGTCGGGCCACTCGACGGCCTGGTGCCACACCGTCATCCGGACGCCGTGCAGGGTGGCCAGCAGCCAGACGCGCTCCAGCGCCTGCCCGGTGCGCAGCCAGTCGGCGGGGCCGTCCGTCCGGGTGGTGAGCGTGCAGAGCTGGGGCAGCGCCTCGAAACGCCGGGACGGCGGCGCGGGCACGTCCCGGTGCGGCGGGCGGCCGGCGAACTCGCGCATCGGAACGCGGGCGTCGTGGTCCTGCGGACCGAGGGCGGCCGGCGGGATGCCGTCGGTCGCACCGGCGGACCCGCCCGGACGCAGCCAGGCCAGGGTCTCGGCCCGCCGGTCCGGGTCGTGGGCGATCCGGTCCTCGGCCTCGGCGGTGAGCGCCGACACCCGCCGCACCGCGGCCTCCTCCAGCGCGGCGAGTGTCACGCCCTCGGCGTGGGCGGCGGCGATCAGCTCACCGAGCACCACCTCGGGCACGTCCCGGTCGGCGAACGGCTCCCGGCTGGAGTGGCGTTCGGCGATCGCCGGGTAGAGGTCGCGGCCGAAGGGCCGCGCGGTGCGGGCCGGCCCGGCGAGGTCGAGCACGGCGAGCAGCCCGGCGTCGCCCTGCTCCGGGAGCAGTCGGACGAGCGGCTCGCGGCCGAGTCGGGCGGCGGTCACCCGCATGTTGAACAGGGCGGCGCCGGCCGCGATGTGCAGAGCGGCGCCGTCCGGGTCGGCGAGAGGGACGGCACGGGCGGGGTCGGCGCGCAGTTCGATTCCGGTCCGGTCGCCGGTGGGGCGGAACCGCCACGGCTGGCTGTTGTGCAGCGACGGGGCGGCGCCACCGGCCGCGGCGAGCAGCCGCAGGTCGGCCGGGGTGAGGACGGGCTCTGGCATGGTGATCCTCTCCTTGGCTCGGTCGGCCGGTGCGGGCGGGCCGGCCCGGGGCGGCCGTCGGAGGTGGCCCGTCGGTGCGGGCGGTCCCCGGCGGCGTTCAACCGGAGTTCTGCTCACCTTCGAGCGTGCGCCCGGACACCGGCCGGACGACAGGGTCCAAGGGCCCGCCCGCCGTGGCCGGTCGTCGGACCGGTACGCCGGACCAGTACGTCGGACCGGCACGCGACCGGGCCGGCCCCCGGCCCTCAGCGGTGCGGCACCACGGCCACCGGGGCGTCCGCGTGGTGGAGGACGGCGTGGGCGACCCGGCCGAGCCGCCGGCCGAGGTCGTGCGGGCGGTGGCGCCGGCCGACCACCACGAGGTCCGCCGTCCTCGACGCCGCGACCAGCGTGCGGGCGGCGCCGAGCCCGACCTGCTCGACGAGCTCCGTCCCCGGGTACCGCTCGCGCCACCCGGCGAGGGCGAGGGAGAGTGCTTCGGTCTCCAGTTCCTGGAGCTCCGCGACCTCGGGCTGTGACGGGAGGAAGCCCACGGTCGCGAACGCCGGCGGCAGGTCCCAGCCGTGGACGGCTCGCAGCCGGGCGCCGCGCAGCCCGGCCGCGTGGAAGGCGAAGGCGAGCACGGCCTCGTTCACGGCCCGGGGGTCGACGCCGACCACCACCTCCGGCGGCACCACCGTCGCGTCGCGGTCACCGCCCGGCCGGACCACGACCGCGGGCACGGCACTGCGGGCGGCGGTCGCCATGCTCACCGAGCCGAGCAGCAGCCCGGCGAAGCCGCCCAGTCCGCGCGAGCCGAGCACCAGCAGCCCGGCGTCCGCCGCGGCGGCGACCAGGCCGTCCACGGCGGCGTCGAGCACCACGTCGGCGTGCACGGCCAGGCCGGGGTGGCGGCGGCGGATCGCGTCGGCGGCGTCGAACACCACCTGCTGGGCGGCGGCGGGCAGCGCGTCGGCGTCGGCGAACGCGGACCGGCCGTCGGTCAGCCAGGGCCAGGCGTGCACCAGCCGCAGCGGGGCGTCCCGGCGCAGCGCCTCCTCGGCGGCCCAGCGGGCGGCCGTGGTGCTCGCGGGCGAGCCGTCGACTCCGGCCAGAACGGGTGGCGTCATGGGAGTTCCTTCCGGTGCGGATCACGGGCCGGTGCTGCCGGGCGGCGCGTGCTGACGCACCGTCCGTTCCTCCACCCTCGTACCGGGGCGGGATGGGTGCCAGGGTCGGCGGGCCCTCCCACCGGGGCCGGAAGTCCCACCGGGTGCGTACACGACGGACCCCGCCGTCCCTGGTGGGCGTGCACGGGCACTACCGTTGATCCGACATTCCTCCCGGCCGGTCGGCCGGGGACGGAACGGATCGGGACGGGACCTTGAGGAGGACGCCGGTGGGCGGCGCGGACGGTACGCGGGCGGGCACCGGCGGTCCGGCGGACAGGGCGCCCGGCGGCGGGGCCGGGGCGGGCGCGCGGATGCCGCAACTGCGCCTGGACGAGCTGCTGGAGGAGCTCCAGTGGCGGATCGACGCGGCGCGCGGCACCCGCGACCGGGTGCACAGCCTGCTGGAGGCGGTGCTGGCGGTCGGCCGCGAACTCGACCTCTCCCAGGCGCTGCACCGGATCGTCGAGGCCGCCGCCGACCTGGTCGACGCCCGGTACGCGGCCCTCGGTGTGATCGGCGCCGACGGGCACACGCTCTCGCAGTTCCTGACGGTCGGTCTGACGACGGAGGAGATCGAGGCGATCGGACCGCTGCCGGCCGGTCACGGGATCCTCGGCGAGCTGATCCGCCACCCGGAGCCGCTGCGCTGCCCGGTGCTTTCCGAGCACCCGGCCTCGGTCGGCTTCCCCGCCCACCACCCGCCGATGCACACCTTCCTCGGGGTGCCGGTGCGGGTGCGCGGCGAGGTGTTCGGCAACCTGTACCTCACCGACAAGCGCGGCGGCGTGGACTTCGATGCCGACGACGAGGCGGTCATCTCCACCCTGGCGGTCGCGGCCGGGGTGGCCATCGACAACGCCCGGCTGTACGAGGAGGCGCAGCGCCAGCAGCGCTGGCTGCGGGCGAGCGCCGAGATCACCCGCAGCCTGCTGTCGGGCGCGCCCCGCCTGGCGGTGGTGGAGCTGATCGCGCGCCGGGCCCGGGAGATCGCGGGCGCGGAACTGGCGGACGTCTCGGTGGCGCTGGCCGGGCCCGGCGAGCGGGCGGGCGAGCTGACGGTCGAGGTGGCGCTGGGTGGGGAGGAGAGTGCCCGGCTCGGGGTGACGGTACCGGTCGACGGCACGCTCTCGGGCGCCGCGTACGCCTCCGGATCCCCGGTGACCAGCGAGGGGCTGGCGGTCGACGCCCGGTTCGCGGCCGGGCCGCCCGGGCGGTTCGACGGCCTCGGTCCGGCCGTGGCGGTGCCGCTGGGCACCGGGGCCGGCTACGGCCGGGGCGTGCTGCTGCTGGCCCGGGAGTACGGGCGGCCGCCGTTCACCGCGGAGGAGACCGGCCCGCTGCTGGGCTTCGCCGACCAGGCGGCGCTCGCCCTGGAGCTGGCCGAACGCCGCCGGGACGCCGAGCAGTTGACGCTGCTGGAGGACCGCGACCGGATCGCCCGGGACTTGCACGACCTCGCCATCCAGCGGCTCTTCGCCACCGGGATGACGCTGCAGAGCGCGGGCCGGCTGATCGAGAGCCCGAGCGCGGCCGACCGGGTCGGCCGGGCGGTCGCGGACCTGGACGAGACGATCAAGATCATCCGCTCGACGATCTTCGGACTGCGCGCCCACAACGAGCCCGACCGGAGCCTGCGGGCCCGCGCCACCCGGGCCGTCGGCGACGCGCAGGCGACGCTGGGCTTCGCACCGCGGCTCAGCATGGAGGGGCTGCTGGACACGGACGTGCCGCAGGAGCTCGCCGAGCACGTGATGGCCGTCCTCGGCGAGGCGCTCAGCAACGCGGCGCGGCACGCGCGGGCGAGCCGGGTGGAGGTCGCGCTGCGGGCGCTCGGCGGCCGGGTGGCGCTCACCGTCTCGGACGACGGGATCGGCGTGCCGGCGGGCGGGCGGCGCAGCGGCCTGCGCAACCTCGCCGAGCGGGCGGAGCGGGCGGGCGGGAGCTTCACGGTGCAGGCGGCGGAGGGCGGCGGCACCCGGGTGGTGTGGGAGGCCCCGCTGGGGGTGTGACAGCGGCCGCCCAGCCGGGCGGCCGGGGGCCGACCGTCGCCGGTCAACCGTCCGTGGTCAGGCGCCGGCCGACCACCAGTTCCGGGCCGATCCGGATCAGCACCCACCCCGGATCCGTCCGCCGCGCCGCCCCGTCCGCCCCGTCCACCGAGATCGCGTCCACCGCGTCCGCGCCCGCCGGGCTCGCGTCGACCGGGTTCGCGTCCACCGACGCTGCAGGCCGCAGCTCCGCGCGGCCCAGGACGGTGACGCACCAGCCGGTGCCGTCGGCGCTGCTCAACTCGTCCGCCTCGAACGCGATCACCGCGCCGTCCACCGCCCGTGCCAGCTCGGAACCGGCCCGGGCGGACAGCAGCACGCCCCCGACCGCGTCCAGCCGGAACCGCACCGGGAGCACGGCCGGCAGCGCGCCGACGGTGTAGACCACCCGGCCGACCTCCGTCCCGGCCAGCAGCTCCAGCGCCCGGGCCCGGTCGAGGTCCCGCACGCCGGACGGTCGCCGCCCGTCCGGTTCCGGCTGCACGGACGGCGCTTCACGATCGGGGTTCATGCAAGTGATGGTCACTCGCCGGGCGGGGCGGGGCGAGGGCCGATGGTCCCGTCGAGGGTCCTGTTCGTGACCCCGTCCCGCACCCGGGGGTTCAGCCGCGCGGGCCGCCGAAGGTGCGCGGCTGGGCCGGCTGGGCGGCGGACCGGCCCGGCCCGGTCGCGATCAGCGCGGCCTGGACGCGCCGCTCCACGCCGAGCTTGGCCAGCAGGCGGGAGACGTGGTTCTTGACCGTCTTCTCGGCGAGGTAGAGGCGCTCGCCGATCTGCCGGTTGGTCAGGCCCTCGCCGATCAGCGCCAGCACCTCCTGCTCGCGCGCGGTCAGTTCTGGACCGGTCACGGCGGGCTGCGGCGGGGCCGCGTCGCTGCGCAGCCGGTTGAGCAGGCGGGTGGCGGCGCCCGGGTCGAGCATCGAACGGCCGGAGGCGACCGTTCGGACGGCGGCGACCAGGTCGGTGCCGCTGATCTGCTTCAGGACGTAGCCGGCCGCTCCCGCCATCACGGCGTCCAGCAGCGCCTCCTCGTCGTCGAAGGAGGTGAGCATCAGGCAGGCCAGGTCGGGCATCCGGGAGCGCAGTTCGCGGCAGACGGACACCCCGTCGCCGTCACCGAGGCGAACGTCCAGGACGGCGACGTCGGGGCGCAGGGCGGGGACGCGGACGAGCGCCTGCTCGGCGGTGGCGGCCTCGCCGACCACCTCCAGGTCGGGTTCGCCGTCCAGCAGGTCGTGGACCCCGCGGCGCACCACCTCGTGGTCGTCCAACAGGAACACCCGGACCGGTGCCGGGCCGTCGGTACCGGCCGTCTTGCTCGCCATCTCGCGGCTCCACCTTCCTCGCGCCCGGCACACTGCTGCGGGCCTCCCGCATCATCGCCGACCGGCGGCCGTCGGCCCAGGGCCCAACGACCCCATTGCACCGGGCACTCCGGCACCGGCCGGCACGGCCCACCGGCCGGCGCGGCCCGCCCGGCGTCCGTCGCACCGGTCAGGGCCGGTGGCGGCGGGCGTTGCCGAGCCCGGTCAACAGGAACGCCGCCGAGACCACCACCGCGCTGCCGGCCGCGGCGGCGAGCCGGGGGGCGGACGATCCGCCGCCGGCGAGCAGCAGGGCGAACGCACCGAGCGAGGCGACGGCCGGACCGACGAGCAGCCAACCCGCCAGGACCCGCGCGACCGGGCGCGGGGCCGGCGGCACGGGGCCCGCGTCGAGCATCGCCCAGCGCAGGCCGGACTCGCGCTGCTCGCTCCGGCGGTAGCGGTAGGCCCGGACCCGCAGGATCACGCCGGCGACCAGGCCCGCCAGCACGATCTGCGCGGCGGGCTGCCAGTCGGGCACGACCAGCAGCAGTCCTGCGGCGAGCGCGAGCCCCGCCCACCAGACCACGCAGGCCGCGGCGGTGGTGCGGGCGGACCAGGGGCGGTCGTCGCCCGCCCGGAGGTCGGCGAGGGCGGGCAGGTACCAGACGCAGCCGGCCGCGGTGAGCGCGGCGGTACCGATGGCCAGGACGGTGTGGGACATGCCGAGTGCTCCTCAACCGGGGGTCTCCCGGGGCGGCCCGGGCGGGTGGAACCGTCCCCGCCCGCCCGGGGCAGCGAACGGGCGGGGACGGCGTTTCGGGGTGGACCGGCCGGCGGCGGGCAGCGCCGCCGGCCGCGATCCGTCTGGATCCCTCTGCGGTCCTTCAGCGGTCCGGTGTCCGGTCGCCGCGGCGCACCGATCGGCGGACCGGCGGGGCCGGGGCGTCGTACCGGGCCGGGGTGACGCCGGCCAGGTGCTTGGCCGGTTCACCGTTGTTCTCCAGGAAGTCCAGCGCCGCGATCTCGGGGTGGTGGAGGTCGAACGCCGGGGATTCGGAGCGGATCCGGGGCAGGGTGACGAAGTTGTGCCGCGGCGGCGGGCAGGAGGTCGCCCATTCCAGCGACCGCCCGTAGCCCCACGGGTCGTCCGCCGTGACCCGCTCGCCGTACTTGGCGGTCTTCCAGACGTTGTAGAGGAACGGCAGGATCGACAGGCCCAACAGGAACGAGCCGAGGGTGGACACGGTGTTGAGGGCCGTGAAGCCGTCCGAGGCGAGGTAATCGGCGTACCGGCGCGGCATGCCCTCGGCGCCGAGCCAGTGCTGCACCAGGAAGGTGCTGTGGAAGCCGATGGTGAGGGTCCAGAAGCTGATCCGCCCGAGCCTCTCGTCCAGCATCTTTCCGGTCATCTTCGGCCACCAGAAGTGGAAGCCGGCCATCATCGCGTACACCACCGTGCCGAACAGGGTGTAGTGGAAGTGCGCGACGACGAAGTACGAGTCGGAGACGTGGAAGTCGATCGGCGGCGCCGCCAGCAGCACGCCCGTCAGCCCGCCGAAGAGGAAGGTGACCAGGAAGCCGACCGTCCAGAGCATCGGGGTCTCGAAGCTCAGCGAGCCCTTCCACATCGTCCCGACCCAGTTGAAGAACTTCACCCCGGTCGGGACGGCGATCAGGAAGGTCATGAAGGAGAAGAACGGCAGCAGCACCTGGCCGGTGACGTACATGTGGTGGGCCCAGACCGTCACCGAGAGGCCCGCGATCGCGACGGTGGCGGCGATCAGGCCCGCGTAGCCGAACATCGGCTTGCGGGAGAAGACCGGGATGACCTCGGAGACGATCCCGAAGAACGGCAGCGCCAGGATGTAGACCTCGGGATGGCCGAAGAACCAGAAGAGGTGCTGCCAGAGCATCGCGCCGCCGTTGGCCGGGTCGAAGACGTGCGAGCCGAACTTGCGGTCGCACTCCAGCGCCAGCAGCGCGGCGGCCAGCACCGGGAAGACCATCAGCACCAGGACGGAGGTCAGCAGCACGTTCCAGCAGAAGATGGACATCCGGAACATGGTCAGACCCGGGGCACGCATGCAGATGATGGTGGTGATGAAGTTGACCGCGCCGAGGATGCTGCCGAACCCGGAGAGCGTGACGCCCATGATCCACATGTCGGCGCCGACGCCCGGCGAGTGGATCGCGTCGGAGAGCGGCGCGTAGAGGAACCAGCCGAAGTCGGCCGCGCCCTGCGGGGTCGCGAAGCCGGCGGCGGCGATCAACGAGCCGAGCATGAACAGCCAGAAGGCCAGCATGTTCAACCGGGGGAAGGCGACGTCCGGCGCGCCGATCTGCAGCGGCGTGATCCAGTTGGCGAAGCCGGTGAACAGCGGCATCGCGAACAGCAGCAGCATCACCGAACCGTGCATGGTGAAGGCCTGGTTGAACTGTTCGTTGGAGAGGATCTGCGTCCCCGGCCGGGCGAGTTCGGCGCGCATGACCAGGGCCAGGACGCCGCCGATCAGGAAGAACCCGAACGCCGACACCAGATACATCGAGCCGATCGTCTTGTGGTCGGTGGTCGTCAGCAGCCTGACCAGGGCCGAGCCGGGCCGACGGCCGGCCCGCGCTCCTGCCGGCCGGGCGGCCGACGGCGACGGCGCGCTGTCGCCCTGTGCCTCGATGGCGCTCAAGGACGCACTCCTTCGAACTTCTGCGGATGGATGGCGATCCATGATCAGAACTCGACGGCCTTGCGCCCCAGGGCCGTTGGGCCCGGCGACCCCGGGTCGCTGGGCCCGCGTTCCGGACGGTGACCCGGGACCTCCACCGGGCACCCGGCCCGAACCCCCGGCGCGACCACTCCACCTACGACGTCGGCCAGAGCGCCTCGCTCTACCACCCGCTGGGCGGCCCGGTCACCGGCACCACCGACGACTACGCCTACCGGTGGCAGTTCGACGACCCGGCCAGGGCGCCGGTCTTCGCCTTCGCACGGACGCGGCGCAGAGAGGCGGCGCAGGGAGGCGGCAGGAGACAGGGGCGAGCGATGCCCTCCGACAACACGGGCCCCACCGATGCGGGGCGCACGAGTACCAGGCTCGCCGGTACGAGCCCGGCTGCGTCCAGCCGTCGCTGCGCGACCGTCTGCGGTCCGAAGGCCGCACGCGATTCGTCCGGTCGGCGGCTTCCTCCCCGCGTGGACCGGCTGCGATGGTGGACAACGGTCCGGAAGGCACAGGTGTCCTGGCCGACCAGCGGCGCCGGGACCGATCCGGCGGACCGAGCACGTTGGAGGATGACGGATGCCCCTCAAGAACTACGGCGTGCTGGCCGCCCGAGCCGTCGACCGGCACCGTGAGGGAGGCACCCACTCGCCCCACTACGAGGTCCGCCTCCGCGACGACGGTGGAACCGACTACCGGGCCGCCGTCAACGTCCGGTCGAAGGACTCGCCGCACGAGTTGAGGTACACGGTGGTGGACGACTTCCGTCACCCGCTCACGCAGCAGCTCCCGGCGGCGGGCAGCGGATGGAAGGAGCTGACCGGACAGGCGGGCGGCGCAGCTCTCGACTTCATCCGTGGCAACCTCTTCGGCCCCGCCTCCATGCGGGTGCTCCCGCCGGACCTGCCCGGCGTCGACAACGACCTCTCCGACGTGTTCGACCACTACGTCAAACGAGCCATCGCGGACCAGGCGATCGCCCTCTACGTCTTCGGCGAGCGTTTCGGCCCCAAGCCCCAGGAGCGCGACGTCGTCTTCCGGTTCCAGCCCGCCGACGGCGTACACCAGGTTCACATGAACCAGGGCAACAGCGCGGACCACCGCTCGGAGGACGGGGTCTGGCAGGACGGCGGGCTGCTCTTCCACCTGCCCGCCGAGGACCGGTGGGTCGCGGTGTTCCTCGCCTTCCAGTCCCAGAAGTGGCACACCGACCCCACCACCGGCCACGCGATCCCCGAGGCACCGGAGCAGCCCACCGACCACGAAGAGCCCCTGCGGATCATCGCCGCCCTGGTCAATCCGGTCGGACCGGCACCGGGGGCCGAGACCGTGACACTGCTCAACGCCTCCGCCGCCGCCGTGGACCTCACCGGCTGGCGACTGGTCGACCAGCAGCAGCACCCGCTCCCGCTGCCGTCCCGGCAGCTGCAGCCGGGCACCACGGTCACCGTCGCCGGCGGCAACGGCTTCCAACTCGGCAACCACGGCGGGACGATCACCCTCTGTGATCCGGTCGGGCTCAAGGTCCACGGCGTCGCCTACACCGCACGCCAGGCCGCGCCCGAGGGCCGGACGATCACCTTCTGACCCGCGGGAGCCGTGTGACGACCGTCGGCCGTGGTCGCCATCGACCCGTGCGCTCCACCAGGCGCCCGGTGATCGAGGACCATCCACCCCCCGGCACCACCGGATCGTCGCATCCGGACGGCCCATCGAAGCGGACCGGCGCTACGAGCCGGCGGCCCCGGCCTCGGCCCCGATCCCGGCCCCGCCCGCGGTCAGGCGGTAACCCGTCACCAGGTCCGGCTGGATGGCCACGGTGTGGTCGGTGGCGGCGTCCACCCAGGGCGTCAACAGCGCCCGGTAGCGGGCCAGTCGGACGGGGTCGGTGACCGGGCGGGCGTAGCCGGTGACGACCACACTCCACCCGAGCCGGGTCTGCGGATCGATGGCGTCGGCCTCGTAGGCGACCACGACGCCGGCCCCGCCGGCCCCGAGCGTGGCCGCACCCAGCGCGTCCGCGTCATGGGTACGGATCACCACGGTGTCGTCGACGAGCAGGTGGTTGACCGGGCGGACGGCCGGCAGCGCCCGCACGGTGAACACGATCCGCCCGAACGGCGCGCTGCCCAACAGCCGCAGCGCCTCGGCCCGTTCGATCGGCACCAGCCGGCGCGGCGGCGCCCCGGCCGCTGGCGGCCGACGACGGCCGGGCGGCTGCCCGGCGAGGCGGCGCAGCGTCCGCAGCCGGTGGCGGACGGCCTCGTCGCTCACGGCGTGGCCGCGATCAGGCCGATCAGGCCGTCGAAGCGGCGGTAGAGCACCCGGCCGCGGCGCGTCCCGGGCTGGGTGAAGAACAGGAACGGCAGGTCGGCGGCGCAGAGCCGGTCGACGGCCCGGGCCTCCGTCAGCTCGGGTGCGCCGAAGGGGCTGAGGGTGAACGGGACGACCGGGCGGGTGGGCGGCCCGGCGGCGGCGGTGCGCGCGAGCCGGTAGCCGGTGGGGCCGATCCGGTAGACGACGGCGTCGGTCTCGGTGGCCGGGTCGGTGAACAGGTGGATGTCGAAGTCCATCGCGTCCATGGTCCGGGCCGCCGCGTCGGGCGAGCACCAGACCAGGTGGGCCTCCTTGCGCCGCACGATGTGGCGCGGCCCGGCCGAGGACGGGAGCGCGGTCCGCAGGACGCCGGCGCGCGGGAGGCCGGTGCACGGGTGCGCGCCGAACGGCGAGGCCCCGGCGGAGGCCGGCGGCCGGCCGGCGCGCGACGCCCCGCCCTGCGCGGGAACCGCGGAGAGCAGGCCACGCCCGCCCGCCCGGCGCGGCCACGGCAGCGGCGTCCAGCCGGTGGTGACGGCCGCGATCCGGGCGCGCAGCCCGTCGGCCAGCCGGTCCAGGACCGCGGCCCGGTCGGTGGCGGCCTCCTGGACGCGGATCCGCCGGCCGTCCACCTCGGCGTTGACCTGCGCCAGCACGGTCACCGCGCCGACCGGCCGGATCCGCACCCGGACCGTCTCGACCAGGGCGTCCGCCCCGCTCACCACTGCGGCGATCCGGGCTCTGGCGTCGATCGCGACGCCTCGCGACAGCCCCTCGTCCACCTGTATCGCGACCAACTCGCCCACCTCAGGCCTCTCCTGTCCAGTCACGCCGTTCGCCGTCCCGTCACGTCTTCCCACCGGTGCGCCCCGCACACCCGTGCGGCGCTCACGATCCCGCTGCCGCGCGGCACCGGCAAGGGCCGAACGACCCGTCGGCGCCCGCCACCCGGCCCGGCCGCGCACCCGGGCCGCGCACCCGCCCGGCGCGGCCCGCACCCGCCCGGCACGACGGGCGACCCCGGACCCCAGGCACCGAACCGGGCCCCGCCCCACCCGGCGGCCGCCCGGCCACGCCCCGGATCATGCGGGCGGAACGCCACAAAGATGGGGGCCCGCCCCCCATGCCCCGGTGGCCACGGCAGGGCAATGATCAGCACCGAGGGCGGCGGCTTCGACGGCGCCGCGGCCCTCTCGCGGCATCGGAGGTGCGGTGGTGGCAGAGGTGGACGCCGTGCGCAGAGCGCACCCCGACGGGGGCGGCGCACCGGTTCAGGGCCCGGTCGCACCGGCGTCCGCCAAAGCCGCCACGACGCCGCACCCTCCGATGCCCGGCGACGCTCCGGTCCGGGTCCGCACGGTCGCGCCGGCACCGGCACCCGGCACCCGGCCGGCCCGGACCGTGCGGGCCCGGGCGGACCGGCCCGTGTGGTGGGAACGGGCACTGACCCCCGGCCTGCCCCGACCGGCCGGCCGGCCCGACTGGGCCGCCTTCACGGAGGCCACCGTCGCCGCCGCACCCGCCCGGCCGATCGTGCCGCGCGCCGCCTACCCGGGTCTGACCGGTTTCGCCCTGGTCCTCGCACCGTTCGCCGAACGCGCCCTCGTCCGGATGCAGGCCGCCCTCGACCCGGCCACCCACCGGTCCGGCCGGTCCGGCCACCTGGACGTCCTCGCCCTGCGGGCCGGCTTCACCGCCCGCCTCACCGAGCGCCTCGGCCGGATCGCCGCCCGCACCCTGGTGCTGGAGCTGCACACCGCGCGGGCCGGCGGGCGGCTCGCCGGCGTCACCCCGCAGGAACGGTTCCGCTCCTTCCTCGCCCTCACCGCCCGCCGCGACGGCCTCGCGGCGCTGCTGCGCGAGTACCCCGTCCTGGCCCGGCTGCTCGCCCAGGCCTGCCTGGACGCCGCCGACGCGCACGCCGAACTGCTCGGCCGCTTCGCCGCCGACCGGCCGCTGCTGGTCGCCGGCCTGCTGCGCGGCGCCGACCCCGGGCCGCTGCTGGCCGTCGAGTCCGAGGCCGGCGACCGCCACCGGCGCGGCCGCGCCGTCGCGGTGCTGCACTTCGCGAGCGGCGCCGCCGTCGTCCACCGCCCCCGCCCGCCCGCCGCCCACCGGCACTTCAACACCCTGCTGGACTGGCTCGACGCACAGCCCGGCGTGCCCCGGCTGCGCGCGCTCGGCCTGCTGGACCGGGGTGGCCACGGCTGGACGGAGTTCGTCGAGGCCCGACCCTGCCTGACCGGCTACGAGGTCGAGCGGTTCTACCGGCGCCAGGGCGCGCTGCTGGCGCTCCTGCACGCCCTGGACGGCACCGACCTGCACTACGAGAACCTCGTCGCCGCCGGGGACCAGCCCGTGCTGGTGGACGTCGAGACGCTGTTCCACCCGCCGGCCCGGGCCTGCCCGGCGCAGGACCCGGCAGCCCGGGCGCTGGAGGAGTCGGTCCACCGGGTCGGCCTGCTGCCGCAGTGGCTGCTCGGCGACGACGGCGCCGTGGACGTCTCCGGCATCGGCGGCGGTGGCCGGCGGGCCACCTCCCCGGTCGAGGGGGTGGACTGGGCGAACGCCGGCACCGACGAGATGCGGCTGGTGCGGCGCACCCGACCGCTCGCCGAGGCCGGCAACCGGCCCTGGCTGAACGGCGCGCCCGCCGACCCGGCCGAGTACACCGAGGCGCTGGTGGCCGGCTTCCGCGCCGGCTACACCGCCATCACCGCCGGGCGCGACCAACTCATCAGCCCCCGAGGGTTGTTGCGATCCTTCGCCGAGGCCGAGGTCCGGGTGGTGCCGCGTGCCACCCGGGTGTACGCGCGGCTGCTGGACGAGTCGACCCACCCGGACGTGCTGCGCGACGCCGCCGCCCGGGGCGCCGTCCTGGAGCTGCTGCGCACCGACGCCGTCGCCGACCCCGGGCGCCCGGAACTGGCCGACCACGAACTCGCCGACCTCCGCCGCGGCGACGTCCCGCTCTTCACCACCCGCCCCGGCAGCCGCGACCTGTGGACCTCCTCCGGCCGCCGGCTCCCCGGCGAGCTCGCCGAGACCGGCCTGGCCCGCGTCGAGGCCAAGCTGGCGGCCCTCGGCGAGGTCGACCGCAAGGACCAGGAGTGGATCGTCCGGGCGGCGATGGCGGGCACCGCCGCGACTCCCGCGCACCGCCCCGGCCGGCCCGCGCCGGAGAACGTCTGGGCCACCGCGCCCGAACCCGAGCAACTCCTGGCCACCGCCCGGGGGGTGGGCGACCAGCTGGTCGCGGCCGCGTACCAGGGGCGCTCGCGCACCAACTGGCTCGGCCTGGAGCTGCTCGCCGACCGCTACTGGCGGGTCCGGCCGCTCGGCGCCGACCTGGCGGGCGGGTACACCGGCACCGCGCTGTTCCTCGCCCAGCTGGCCGCCCTCACCGGCTCCGACCGCTACGCCGAGGTGGCCCGCCGGGCACTCGCGCCCGTTCCCGGCCTGCTCGACACCCTCGGCGCGCACCCCGACCGGCCGGCCGCCGTCGGCTCGGGCGCCTTCGCCGGGCTCGGCGGGATCGCCTACGCGCTCACCGAGATCGGCCGCACCCTGGACGACCCGCTGATCCGGCAGTGGACCGGCCCGGCCGTCGCGCTCACCGCGGCCGCCGCCGCCCGCGAGACGGACACCGGCGTGCACAGCGGCACCGCCGGCGGGCTGGTGGCACTGCTCGCCGTGCACACCGCCACCGGCCGGCCCGAGGCGCTGGCCGCCGCGGCGGACTGCGCCGACCTGCTCGCCGCCGCGCCGGTGCCCGCCGGCACCGGCTTCGCCCACGGCTCCGCGGGCACCGGCTGGGCGCTGCTGCGGTACGCGGAGGCCGTCGGGGAGCCCGTCGACGGCCCGCACCACCGGGCGGGCCTCGCCGTCCTGCACGCCGCCACGACCGCCCGCGCCCGGGAGTCCTCCTGGTGCCGGGGTCGGCCCGGTATCGCCCTCGCGGTGGTGGACAGCCCGCTCACCCGCGCGGACCGCCGGCTCACCGAGTGGGCCCAGCGGGCCGTCCGCAACACCGCGCGCGCCGCCCCGCCGGCCGACCAGAGCCTGTGCCACGGCGAGTCGGGCGTGCTGGAGCTGCTCGGCCGCAGCGGCCCGGCGGCCGGGCGGACGCCCTGGGTGCGCCGGGCGGGCGCGCTGCTGGCCGGCGTGGACCAGGACGGTCCGCGCTGCGGCACCCCCGGGTCCGTGCCGCACCCGGGTCTGCTCACCGGCCTGGCCGGGATCGGCCACGGGCTGCTCCGGCTGGGCTTCCCCGAGCGGGTGCCGCCGGCCCTGCTGCTCCGCCCCCGCCCCCCGGCCGATCGGCCGGCCCCCTGACCGCACCGCCGTTCACCGTCCACGAGGACCGCAGCGGCGCGGCGGGCGAGCACCGCTCGCCCGGCTCCACCCACGCCATGACTCGCTTTCAACGACGAACGGGAGTACCGCACCGCATGAACGACACCGATCTGGCACTGACCTGGAAGCAGCCGGACGCCCGGCCCGACGAGGCGGTGGACCACCCCGCGGGGGACATCCGGCTGCGGGCCGGCGGTGGGCTGGGCCTGCGTTCGCAGCTGCTGTCCGCCGCCGGCGGCACCGCGGCAGCGGCCTTCGAGTTCCCCACCATGACCGTCCCGATCTGACCGCACCGGGGCGTCGGGCACCACTCCACGACACCGGACGACACCGACGCCGGACGACACCGACGCCGGACGACACCGACGCCGGACGACGCGCGCCCGTGAGGCCGCGGCCGGCCCGGCGACCGCCACCGGGGACCGGGCAGCGCCCCGGTGGCGGACCGGACGGGCGTCCCGCCGATGTGGTCGTACGGTAACCACCTCGTGCCGGACCCGTGTTCGCTTCGTGGCCGATTCACCACTCTACAGATCGGACAGGTCGTCAAGTAGCCTGCGGCCATGCGGACCACTTCGTCGATCACCGTCGGCCGGGCAGCCGAGCTCAGCCTGCTCGGCAGCGCGCTCGCCGCCGCCCGGCAGCGGTCCGGACAGGCGGTCTTCCTGCTCGGCGAGGCCGGGATCGGCAAGTCCCGACTGGCCGGCGAGTGCGCCTACCAGGCGTACGGGCTCGGGCTGCCGGTACTGCGCGGCCGCGGCAGCTCCACCGGGACGGTCACCCCGTTCCGGCCGCTGATCGAGGCGCTCTCCTCCCGCTTCCGGGCTGCCGGCCCGCCCACCGACCCCGAACTCGACCCGTACCGGCCCGCCCTCGCCCGACTGGTGCCCGAGTGGCGCGGGGCGGCGGCCTCGGCGGCCGGGGCCGGCGCCTACCCCGAGACGGTGGTCGAGCTCGCCGAAGCGCTGCTGCGGCTGCTCGCCGTCCTCGGCCGGGACCAGGGCTGCGTCCTGCTGCTGGAGGACCTGCACGACACCGACGCGGAGACGGTCGCCGTGCTGGAGTACCTGGTCGACAACCTGGCCGGTCTGCCCGTCCTCCTCGTCGGCACCCTGCGGGCGGAACCGGGCCCGGCGCTGGACCTGGTCCGGGCCGCCGAGCGCCGGCGCGCCGCCGGCGTCACCGAACTGCGCCCGCTGCCGCCGGCCGACATCCGGGCGATGGCCGCCGCCGTCCTGGAGAGCGAGGCCGCCGACGTGCCGGCGGCCGTCCTGGAGACGCTGGCCGAACGCGGCGACGGCTGCCCCTACCTGATCGAGGAGTTGCTCGCGGACATGCTGGCCGGCGGCACGCTGCACCGCGCCGGCGGCCGCTGGGAGGTGGCCGGCGGCCTCCGCACCGGCGTGCCCGGCACCATCGTCCGCAGCTGGGGCCGGCGGATCGACCAGCTGGACCCGCCCGTGCGCGACCTCCTGCTCACCGCCGCCACCCTGGGCAGCCGGTTCTCGGTCGCCACCGTCCAGCTGATCACCGGATACGACGACCGGACCCTCTTCAGCCATCTGCGGTCGGCCTCCGAGGCCAATGTCATCGTGCCCGACGGCGCCGCTCCGGACCGCTACGCCTTCCGCCACGCCCTCACCGCCGACGCCGTCACCGCCGCCCTGGCGCCCGCCGAACGCGCCGCGGTGGCCCGCCGGGCGGCCCGGGCGATCCTCCGAGCGGACCCGGACCTCGCCGACGAACGACGCCAGTTGGTCGCCTCCCTGCTACTGGCCGGCGGGGACCGGACGGGCGCCGCCGGGCACTTCGCCGAGGCCGGGCGACGCGTCCTGGAGGCCGGTGCCGCCGGGTCGGCGGTGGTGCTGCTGGAGCGGGCGCACGAACTCGCCGGGGACGCCGAACGGGCCGCCGTCACCGAACAGTTGCTGCCGGCCCTGGCCGAGGCCGGCCAGCTGGACCGCGCGTTCGAGCTGGTCCGCACCCTGCCACCGGTCCGGCCGGAGCCCACGGCCGCCCGCGGCCCGACCACCCGCACCCCGGCCGTCGACCGCCGCGTCGACCTGCACACCCGCCTGGCCTGGGCGGCCGCGATGGCCGAGCGCACCACCGAGGCCGCCGCCCAGGTCGCCGCCGCCCGCGCCCTCTCCGGCGCGCACCCGCGCCCCGAACAGGACGCCGCACTGGTCGTCGTCGAGGGCCACCTGACGCTCCTGCCCGACCACGTGCCGGGCCCCGCGCCCGCGCCCGACGGGACCCGCGACCACGGACCCGGCAGCGACCACGGCAGCGACCGCGACCGCACCGGCGACGAGCACCCGGGGCGGGCGCGCCTCGCCCACACCGAAGTCCTCGCCCGCCGGGCCGCCGAGGTGGCCGAACGCTCCGGGCTGCCGGTGGTCGCCTGCCAGGCCTGGCAGTTGCTCGCCCTGCTGGCCCGCGAACGCGGCTTCGACGCCGCCGACGCCTGTCTGGAACGCATGCTCGCGGTGGCCGAGGCCCACGCCCTGCCCGTCTGGCGGGTGGAGGCGCTGCTCCGGCTGGGCGCCAACGCCTTCATGCGTACCGGCGACGGCGCCCGCCTCGAACGCGCCCGGGAGGCCGCCGCCGGCCTCGGCGCGATCGTGCTCACCCAGACCCTGGACGGCCTGCTCGCCATGAACGCCGTGCTGCGCGGCGAGTGGCGGACCGCCCGCGAGATCGTCGACCGCTGCCTGGACGCCACCGCCCGGCTGAACAACGTCCCCGCCCACCGCTACCTGCTGCTCGGCTCCGCGACCCTCGCCGCCCACCGCGGCCGGGGCCGCGAGATGGAGCGCGAACTGGTCCGGTTCCGCCAGGCCGGCGGCGAGGAGTCCTTCCTGATGCCCCTGCGCCACGGCCTCTGCCGCGCGATCGGCGCGCTGCTCACCGAGGACCGCGCGGGGGCCCGCGCCGAACTGGCCGCCGGCCTCGCCTGGGAGCAGGAGCACCCCAACGTCTTCTACCTGGCCGGCCGGCACGGGCTGCACCCGCTGCTGGAGGTGACCGAGGGCACCTGGCAACGCCCCGACCTCACCCGGGCCACGGCCGCACCGGCCACCGAACTCGCCTGGAACCGCCAGTTCCTGGGCTTCGCCGACGCCGTACTGCTCGGCCGCGAGAGCCGCCCGCAGGACGCCGCCCGCGCCGTCGACCGGGCCCGCACGGCGGCGGCGCCGTTCCCGCTCGCCCACCACCTGGCGCTGCGGCTCACCGCCGAAGTCGCCCTCGCCGACGGCTGGGGCGATCCGGTGGGCTGGCTGCGCACCGCCGAGGAGTACTTCCACGAGGCCGGGATCCAGCCGGTCGCCGCCGCCTGCCGGGCCCTGCTGCGCCGGGCGGGCGCCAGCGTCGCCCAGCACCGCGGCGGGCGGGACGCCATCCCGGCCGGGCTGCGCACCTGCGGTGTGACGCTGCGCGAGTACGAGGTCTTCGCCCTGCTCACCGACCGCCCGGGCAATCAGCAGCTGGCCCGGCAGCTCTCCATCTCCCCCCGCACGGTGGAGAAGCACGTGGCCAACCTGCTCGCCAAGACCGGCCGCCCGGACCGCGCGGCCCTGTGCGAGCTCGCCGCCGAGCTGTGCGCCGAACCCCACGACCAGGGCCGGAGCCGGTCCTCGAAGCCGGTCGGCTGAGAGGCTCCCGCGCCGGGCCGCAGCGGCGGCGCGTCAGCCCTCCTCGGCCGGCTGATCCTCCGTCCGGCGGACCGCAGGACGGCCCCGCACCCTCCCACCCGCGGTCGCCCCGCGCCCGCGATCACGCCGCCCGAAGCCACCACGACGCCCGGCAGCCCCTCGCCTCAGGGGGTCAGCCGGACGATCTCCCCGACCTCCAGGGCCGCGTACACGGCGCCGTCCGGACCGACCGCGATGCCGTGCGGTTCGGCGGAGGGAACGGGCAGCTCGTACCCCTCGTAACGGCCGTCGGGGGTGAGGGAGCCGATCCGGTTGCCCGCCCACTCGGTGAACCAGAGCCGCCCGTCGGGAGCCGCCGCGACGGCGTGCGGGCGGGCGGCCCGGTCCGGCAGCGGGTACTCCGTCACCCGGCCGTCCACCGCGATCCGGCCGACCTGGCCGGCGCCGATCTCGACGAACCAGAGCGCGCCGTCGCCGCCGGCGGCGATGCCGACGGGCGCGGCCCCCTCGGTCGGCAGCGGGTGGAGCGTGATCTCCCCGTCGACGGTGATCCGGCCGACGGCGCCGGCCTGGTTGAGGGTGAACCAGAGCGCGCCGTCCGCCCCGGCCGTGATCATCGACGGGAAGGCGCCGGGCGTCGGCAGCGGATACTCCGTCACCCGGCCGTCCAGGGTGATCCGTCCGATCCGGTCCGCGTTCAGCTCGGTGAACCAGAGCGCGCCGTCCGGCCCGGCGGTGATCCCGAACGGCCCGGCCGCGTCCGTCGGCAGCCCGAACGACCGCTGCCGCCCGTCGGTGTCGATCCGCCCGATCCGGTGGTCCCGCATCCGGGTGTACCAGAGCGCGCCGTCCGGCCCGGCGGTGATCACCGACGGCCCGGACTCCGCCACCGCCGGCCCGAAGCGCCGCACCGACCCGTCCGCCGCCAGCCGCCCGATCTCCCCGGCGTGCACCAGCGTGAACCAGACGCCGCCGTCCGGCCCCACCGCGACGCCGTACGGCCCGCTCCCGCCGTCCGACACCTGGAACCGCTCGATCGTCCCGCGCATCCCCGCTCCTCCACTATCGCGACTTGAATCGCATTAACACTCTCGCACACTCCACCGCCCGCCCACCAGGCACTGTCGGTGGCGTCCTCTACCGTCCTGCCCATGGGGATCTATCTGGTGAGCGTGGCCGCCGACGACTGGCTCGACGAGGAGGTCCTCGGCCCGGTGGCCGAGGCGGTCGGCCGGGAGCTGAGCCGGCGCGGCCTGCCGCCGTTCGTCTGCCCGGAGCCCGTGCCGTTCCGATCGCACTCCGGCACGCGGTTCGAGGAGAAGCTCCACCGCCCGATCGACGGTTTCGACCGGCTCTGCCGGGCCCTTCCCGACGACACCCACGAGGCACTGCTCGGCTGGGAGGTGCTGCTGCCGGTCGACCTCGACGACTCCGTGGTCCTGCCGGTGGGCTCGGCGTACAACGACCCGACCACGGTCGGCGGCGCGCGCCGCGCCCTCGCCGCGGCCCGGCGCCTCGCCGACCGGCTCGCCCTGCCCGCCGCGATACCCCGGCACTGCGACAACCTCGAACTGGGCGCCTGGTTCGACGGCCCGGCGGCCGCCGAGGCCGCCACCGCCCCGGGCCCCTGGAGCGAGGACCTGGACGCCGCCTACTACACGGCGCTCTACCTGCGCGCGGCCGAGCACGCGCTCCGGCGCGGCTGCCCGGTCGGCTACTCCTGACCCGAGGTCACGCCCTCCTCGCCGACCCGCTCGGCGTCCACCCGCCCCGGCCCCGGCCCCGGCCGGCCGCGGCGCGCCGGGTCGGCGGTGCCGCGCAGGACGGAGACGACGCCCACACCGGCGGCGCAGATCGGCACGGCCAGCAGGGCGCCGAGGATGCCGGCGATGCCGGCGCCCGCCACCACGGCGACCATGATGGTGGCCGGGTGCAGCTCGACGGTGCGGCTCTGGATCACGGGCTGGAGGATGTTCCCCTCGATGGCCTGGACGGCGAGCACGATGCCGAGCGCCCAGAGCGCCGTCCCCAGGCCCCCGTCGGCCAGCGCGACCAGGACGGCGACCGTCCCGGAGAGGAAGGCCCCGACGAACGGGATGTAGGCGCCCATGAAGACCAGCGCACCGAGCCCGGGCGCACCGGGGATGTCGAGCAGGAGCAGACCGACGGTGATGAAGAAGGCGTCGATCAGAGCGATCAGGGTGGTGCCGCGCATGAACCCGGCCATCGCCTCGAACGCCCGGTCGGCGCAGGCGATGACCGTCTCGGCGCTGCCGGCCGGGAGGTGCGAGCGGAGGGCCTCCGGGGTGCGGTGACCGTCCCGGAGGAAGAAGAAGACCAGGGCGAGCGCCAGCACGGCGCCGGTGAGGATCTGGGTGGCCAGGCCGAGGCCGGAGAGCACGCCGTTGGTCACCGTGGAGATCAGCGAGCTGGTCTCGCCCGAGGCGTTGTCCAGCGCGTGCCGGATCTTCTCGCCCACCGGTCCGAGCCAGGCGGCGAGCCGGTCGCCGGCCTGCTGGAGCGACTCGGCGATCTGCGGGGCGCTGTGCACCAGCGAGTTGACCAGCAGGGCGATCACCCCGCCGACGGCGGCGACCAGGAGGGCGCAGGTCAGCCCGGCAGCCAGACCGCGGCCGAGCCCTCGGCCGACCATCCACGGCATCACGGGGTAGAGCAGCGAGGTGCCGAGCAGCGCCAGGATGACCGGGACGGTCGCCGCGCGCAGTTCGACCAGGGCGAAGACGACCAGCGAGGCGACGGTGATCAGGAGGATGACGGCGGCCGACCAGGCGGCCGCCGCCCGGACCGGGGGCGGCAGCATCAGGTACGGCCTGCGGTGGTCCGGCCGCCGCTCGTCGGGAGCCTTGCCGGACGGAAGCTCCCCCGACATGTCCACCTCCGCCTGGATCGACCGGTCCAATTGCCCAATCTCAGCAGATGATCTGATCAATTGCCCGTTTTGCCGGACCTCTGGCGTGCCCGGGCCGGCCGCCTCCGGCCCGGGCGCCCTGCCGCGCGCTCCTACTCGTGGAACTCGAACTTCCACGCCTGACGCTGGTCGTTGACGTCCAGCGGGCGCAGCGCGAGCCGTGGCGGGAAGATCCTCAGCAGACTGAGGTCCAGCGCCAGCTCGACCCCCTCGATCGGGCCGCCCGGGACGACCACGTGGAAGCTGAACGGCTCGGCCGCCTGGTAGAGCGCCCACCTGCGGGGCTCGGTGGACCCCATGATCATCTCGTTGACGTTCGGCTCGTCGTCGTAGGTCAGAAACGTCTGGTGCCGCAGGTTGCGAAGCTGGACGGTGCCGTCGTCGAGCCCCTCCAGCTGCCACTCCTGCTCGCCCGGCTGCCCGGTCGGCGGCAGCAGGACGGCGAGGTCCTTCGGCTCCAGCAGCGTGATCAGCTGCTCGTACGGCCTGGTGATGGCGTAGACGCCATTGGGTACGGGTGCCACGGTCGACTCCACTCTGCGACGCGGCGCCGCGCGGACGCCGCTGACCATTGGGTGAGCCGATTCAACCGGCGGCGACCCGGCCGTGCACGGAGGAATCGCGGAGCCTCACTCCATCGGGAACGGCACCCCGCACAGTCGTTCCCCGACCGAACGCCGGTGCTACCCGGCCTCCTCGAAGCGGACCTCCCCGCCCCCGCCGGCGAACGCCAGCACCCGCTCCGCCTCCGTGCGCGCCTCCTGCCGGTCGCCCCGGCCCAGCGCCGCGAACGGGCGCAGCACCACCGCGCGGTCGCCGGCCCGGCCCTCGGTCAGCTGCCAGCTCCCGGCGACCAGGCCGTCGACCAGCAGGGTGCCGAGCACGATGCCGTTCTGCGTCATCACCCGCGGCCGGTACTCCTCGGGCAGCACCCGGGTACGGTCGGCGTGCGAGAGCAGCAGGTTGTCGAAGGGGGCCAACAGCCGGACGGGCGCCGGGACCGCCGGGTCGGGCCGGGGCGCCTGCGGCAGGTCGTACAGCAGCCGGCCGTGCTCGTCGCGGAAGGTCACCAGCTCCGGCGCGAGCCGCCCGAGCACGGCGCCGAGGCGGCTGAGGCCGCTCCACTTCTGCAGGTCGGCGACGGTCGCCGGGCCGAAGGCGGCGAGGTAGCGCAGGGCCAGCCCGTCGAGCGAGGCGGCCCGGTCCAGCGGGCGGCCCAGCCAGGA
Organism: Kitasatospora sp. NPDC058218; assembly: GCF_042882445.1. Lineage (NCBI taxonomy): Bacteria > Bacillati > Actinomycetota > Actinomycetes > Kitasatosporales > Streptomycetaceae > Kitasatospora > Kitasatospora sp. NPDC058218. Next base: position 49,495 of record NZ_JBHVWC010000053.1, read on the forward strand.
CTCGGCGGTGGTGTGCGCCGCGGCCCCGCTCCGGCCCCAGACACCGCGCGGCGGCACCTGGACGAGCGGCAGCAGGCAGCGCGCGGCCTGGGCCAGCGCGGCCGGATCACGGTCGGGCCGGGTCTCGGCGAGCAGCACGCCGAGTCGCTGGAAGGTGAGCGGCCGCTCCTCCAGCAGGGTCCGGGCCTCGTCGGCGAGCACGGTGAGGTCCAACCCGGCCAGCCGCTTGCCGAAGGTGGTGCGCAGGCCCTGGTCGAGCACCGGCTGGAGGAGCGGGCGCAGCGTCAGGCAGTCGTCCGCCGTCACCAGGTGGATGGTGCCGCGGTGCAGGGCGATCCGCACCACCTCGCGCCGCTCGATCAGCTCGCTGAGCGGTTCGGCGGTGAAGCCCTCCAGCCGGCTGAGCAGCCCGAGGTAGGGCGGCTGCGGCACCGCCTGGGCCTGGAGCCCACCGAGGTGGCGGACCATCGCGGCCGGGGTCATGGCACTGCGGGCGAGCAGGTGCTGACGGGCCAGCAGGGCGCGGCCGAGCGCGCGGGCACCCAGGACGGGAGGTTCGGTCATCGACGGCCGTCCAGTACCGAGCGCAGCACGGCGATCCGGTTGGTGGTGATCGAGTCCACCCCGGCGGCGCGCAGCCGGCGCATGGTGCGGCGCAGGTCGGCGGTCCAGGTGGAGACGGCGAGGCCGGCGTCGTGGGCGGCGGCGGTGAACTCCGGCGTGGCCAGGCCGAACGGCGGGTTGAGGAAGCGCGGGCGCAGGTCGTCCAGCAGGGCGCGGGCGGGCAGCCGCGGCTGCTTCCAGGTCAGCGCGATCTCGGCGTCCGGGGTGAGGGCGCGGACGGCGAGCATCGCGGTGGCGGGGCCGCAGAAGGCGACACGGCGCTCGGCACCGAGACCGGTGACGGCCGCCCAGGTGGCGGCGGCGGGGTGCGGGTCGTCCAGGTCGATCAGCAGCCGGGCGGCCGGGGTGGCGGCCGCGGCCTTGACCGCCTCGGCGAGCGTGGGCACGGCGAGGGCACCGTCGCGCACCTCGTCGAGCTGGTCGAGGGTCACCCGGCGGAGGGGCCGCGGGTCACCCCAGAGGCGTTCGAGGGTCTCGTCGTGCAGCAGGACGGGCACGCCGTCGCGGGTGAGCCGGACGTCGACCTCCACCGCGTCGGCGCCGGCGGCCAGCGCGGACTCGACCGAGGGCAGGGTGTTCTCCCGGTACCGGTAGGGGTCTCCGCGGTGGGCGACGGCGAGCACCGGGCGGCGGACGGCGTTCGAGCCGGCGGTGGCATTCATCGGAGCACTCATCGGATCAGCCCCGCGAGCCACGGGGACAGCTGGTAGTAGGCGACGGCCTCGCGGTAGTCGGGCTCACCGGGCACGGTGACGATCAGCGTGCAGGAGGGCGGGAAGGTCCGCTGCCGCACGTGGACCAGTCCGCTCCAGACCGCGTCGAGGAAGGCGGGCACGCTGTCGCGCGGCACGTCGAAGGCGATGTTGTCGACGGCGACCACCACCTCGTCGTGGACGAAGAGGCGGACGGTGATCCCGGGGCGGCCGCCGATCTCCAGCAGGGCCTCGTGGGGTATCGCGTCGAGCCCGTCGCCCGTGGCGTGGCCGCCGACCATTCCGGCGAAGGTCTGGTCGCGGCCGATGTCGTGGGCGGCGCGCACCTCGCGGCCGTGCCGGGCGGCCATCGCCTCGATCGCGAGCACGGCGCTCTGGGTGGACGGCAGCGGCGGGTGGGTCATCGGGTGGCGGTCCTCTCGTCGGCGGTCTCTACAGGTCCCGGCGGGGCGGTTGCGGCCCTGCCGGTCCGTACGGCGGGGGCACCGGAGGTCTGCTCCGGTGCGCGGTCAACGCAGTTCGACCATCACATTGGTCGACTTGATGACGGCCGTCGCGGGCGCGCCGGCCACCAGCTTGAGCTCCTCCGCCGACTCCCGGCTGATCAGCGAGACCACCCGGAACGGCCCGGCCTGGATCTCCACCTGCGCCGCCACGTCGCCGAGCACCACGTCGGTGACGATGCCGGGGAAGCGGTTGCGGGCCGAGGACGGCCGCCCCTCGGCCTCGGCGTTCTCGGGACGGGCGAGTTCCCGGGCGAAGGCGGCCAGTCGGGCACCGGGGATGATCCGGTGGCCGTGCTCGTCCCGCACGGCGGCGACCCGGCCGGCGTCCACCCAGCGCCGCATGGTGTCGGCGCTCACGCCGAGCATCGCCGCGGCCTCGCCGATCCGGTACGGGTTGACCGGCGCGTCGGACTGGCCCATGTGCGACTCCTGACGGTGGTTCGGTTCACGTTCGGCATGACGTCCGGTCTCCCGGAGGGGCGACGGCGGCGCTGGTCCGGCCGTCCCCGCCATCCTGCCGTACCGGCCGCCCGCCGGGCGCAGCGGAGCCCCGGGAAGGTCCGGGGGCGCCGCCGGCCCTCCTGGGGTCCATCGTCGAGAACTCCCGCGGGCGGGAGCCCGACGACGGGCCCTACGGCTCGCCGAAGAGGTCCCGCCGCACGGCGTCGCCGGCGGTGAGGACGGCGCCGGCGAGCACCGCGCCGCCACCCGCCGTGCCGGCCCGGACTTCGGTGCGCAGCGGGGAGAGCCCGGCGAGGCGGCGCTCGACCCGGCCGGCGAGTTCGTCCCCGCCGGCGCGGCCGATCTCGCCGCCGAGGACGACGCAGCCCGGGTCGAGCACGACGCAGACGGCGGAGGCGCCGACGGCGATCCGCTCGGCCAGCTCGTCGAGGAACGGCCCGCCCGGCTCACCGTCGCCGCAGGCGTCGAGCGCGGCCCGGACGACGGCCTCGGCGGCTGCCGCGTCGTCGGCAGGGTCGGCGGGCAGGCCGTGGGCGCGGGCGAGTTCGCAGACCGCGGCGCTGCCGACCAGGCCGTGGAAGCCGCCCTCGCACCCGGTGGCGCTGGGCAGGCCGGTGGTACCGGGGACGGGCAGGAAGCAGATCTCGCCGGTGCCGCCGGAGGCGCCGCGGCGCAGCCGGCCGTCGAGGATGACGGCGGCGCCGACGCTGTGGCCGAGCCAGATCAGGACGAAGGTCTGCCGGCCGCGGGCGGCGCCGATCCGGTACTCGGCGCGGCCGGCCAGGTTGACCTCGTTCTCCAGGATCACGTCGGTGCCGGGCAGCGCCTCCAGGGCGGTGAGCAGCTCGGCGTGCCAGCCGGGTAGCGCGCCGGTGCTGTAGAGCCGGCCGGTGGCGGGGGCGACCAGTCCGGGGGCGCCGACGGCGACGGTGTGCAGCCGCTCGACGCCGGCCCGGGCCGCGGTCTCGCGCAGGGTGCGGACGATCCGTTCGGCCGTACCGGCGTCGCCCCGGCCCTCGACCGCCAGCTCGGCGGTGGCCAGGGTGTGCCCGGCGAGGTCGGCGACGACCAGGCTGACGCCGCCGGAGCGGACGTCGACGGCGGCGAGGTGGGCGCGCGAGGCGACCAGGGCGTACAGCCTGGCGTTGGGGCCGCGCCGTTGTTCGCCGCGCTCGCCGACCACGGCGACCAGGCCGGTCCGCTGCAGTCGTTCCAGCAGGTCGGCGACGGTGGGTCGGGAGAGTCCGGTGAGTTCGCGGAGCTCGGTCGCGGTCAGGGGCCCCTGTTCGAGCAGCAGGTTGAGCGCCAGCCGGTCGTTGATCGCCCGGGCGGTGCTCGGCGTGGCCGTACGCACGGTGGTCATGGGCGTCATCCTTCCAGAGTGTTTCTATCAGGGTCCCTTCCTGATAATTTATCGAAGGATGCCGCGGCGCACGAACCACGCCCCTGCGGGCATCCATCAACAGGAACCACCCACAGGGCACCGTCGCGCCACGGCGCGGCCGGGAGGGAACACCGGATGACCGACAGCCTGACCACAGGACCACCCCTCGACCGGCCGGCCGCCGGCACCCTGGAGCGGCCGCGCCGGGCCAGGGCGAGCATCAGCCTGGTGTTCGCCGTGCACGGCGCCGTCAGCGGCAGCTTCGTCACCCGCATCCCCTGGATCCAGGACCGCCTGGACCTCTCCCCCGGCCAGCTCGGCCTGGCCCTGGTGATGCCCGCGATCGGCTCCTCCCTCGCGATGCCGCTCGCCGGCCGGTTCGTCCACCGCTACGGCGGGCGGGCCGCGGTGCGCGGGCTGATCTCGCTCTGGTGCCTGGCACTGACCCTGCCCGCCCTCGCCCCCTCGCTGCCGCTGCTCTGCCTGATCCTGCTCGGCTACGGCGCGACGGCGGGCATGGCGGACGTGGCGATGAACGCCCAGGGCGTGGAGATCGAACAGCGGCTGGGCCGCTCGATCATGTCCGGGCTGCACGGGATGTGGAGCGCGGGCGGCCTGCTGGCCTCCGCCTTCGGCATCCTCGCCGCCCACCAGGACCTGGACGCCCGGCTCCAGCTGGCCGTCACCGCGCTGGTGCTGCTCGGCCTGGCGCAGCCGATCTGCCGGGGCCTGCCCGACCTGCGGGCGGCCGAGGACGAGGAGGCCCCGCCGCGCTTCGCCCTGCCACCGCGCAGCTCGCTCGTGATCGGACTGGTCGGCTTCTGCGCGGTGTTCGCCGAGGGCGCCTCGATGGACTGGAGCGGTGTCTACCTCAAGGACGTCACCGGCGCCTCGGCCACCGTGGCGGCCGCCTCGTACACCGCGTTCGCGCTCACCATGGCGGTCAGCCGGCTGGCGGGCGACGCCGCGATCCGCCGGCTCGGCGCCGTCCGGGCGACCAGGATCAGCGGTGCGATCGCCACCGCGGGCGGCCTGCTGGTGGTCCTCGCCGACCGCCCGGCCCTGGCCGTCGCGGGGTTCGCGCTGATCGGCATCGGGATCGCCGTCGTCGTCCCGCTCGCCTTCGCGGCCGCCGGCCGGATCGGCACCAACCCGAGCCAGGCCATCGCGGGCGTCGCGACCGTCACCTACACCTCGGGCCTGGTGGCGCCGGCCGTCATCGGGGCCCTCGCCCAGGCCACCTCGCTCACCGTCTCCTTCGGCGTCGTCGCCGCGCTCGCCTTCGCCCTGCTGCTGAGCGCGGGCGCCCTGCGCCGGGCCGAACCGGCCGCCGACCGCCCGGCGGGCACCGACCACCCGGCCACCACCGACCGGCGACCCACCGACAATGTGATCGCACCGTCATCGAAATAGCCTTACCAAAGTAATTCCGGCGCGATATGATCGCCATTACCGATCGAATTCCCCGCTAATATCGCCGACTGCCGGGTGCGCCGAGCACCCGGCAGTTCCGCGACCAGTGGAGGAATTCCCCGTGTGCTACGACGCCGACTCCGCACCCCCCGCCTTCACCCCCGCCACCGGCACCGTGGCCGAGTCCGTCGCCCTGACCCTCACCTCGGGCGACGGTACGGAGTTCGCCGCCTTCCTGGCTCGGCCCGAACGGCCGACCGGCCCGGGCGTGCTCGTCCTGCCGGACAACCGGGGCCTTTCCGATTTCTACCGCGAGACCGCCGTCCGACTCGCCGAACAGGGCCACCCCGCGCTCGCCCTCGACTATTTCGGCCGCACCGCCGGGGCCGCCCCGCAGGAGCGCGCGCCGGAATTCGGCGAACTCCCGAACCTGCTGCCGCACCTGCTCGCCCTCACCCCGGACGGCCTCGACGCCGACCTCATCGCCGCCATCGGCCGGCTGCGCGCGACCGGTGCCGCCGAGATCGTCGCGCTCGGCTTCTGCTTCGGCGGCCGCCAGGCGTTCCGTGCCGCCGCGCCCCGGTTCGGCCTGGCCGGGGTGGTCGGCTACTACGGCTACCCCGACGTCCTGAACGGCGCCCCCGGCCCCACCCAGCTCGCCCCCGGCCTGACCGCGCCCGTGCTCGCCTTCTGGGGCGGCGCCGACGAGCACATCCCGCCCGCCACGGTCGCCGCCTTCGACGCCGCCCTGACCGCGGCCGGCTGTCCGCACGAGTTCATGGCTTTTCCTCAGGCTCCGCACAACTTTTTCGAACAGGGCGCTGTCGAACACTCCGACGCTGCCAGGACGTCCTGGCAGCGTCTGCTGAGCTTCCTGGCCGCTCCGGGCCTGCCCCGGCCGGCCTGATCCCGGCGACCACCACCACGTACGCGCCACGGGGGGAACCAATGACCGTCCGATCCACCGCGAAGCGACGCCTCGCCGCCACCGCCGCCGTCGCCGCCCTCACCCTCGGCGGTGCGCTGCTGAGCGCCGCGCCCGCTTCGGCCGCCTTCCTCTACAAGCCGATCAACATCGCCCAGGACGTCGAGGTCCGGGTGCAGTCCAGCGACAAGTGCCTGGAGGTGGCCGACTGGAGCACCGACGACGGCGCCGCCGTCCGCCAGTGGACCTGCACCGGCGGCGACAACCAGAAGTGGCGGTTCACCGACGGCTACGCCGTCAACGTCCACAGCGGCAAGTGCCTGGAGATCCCCGGCTACAGCACCGCCGTGGGCACCCGGGCCGACCAGTGGACCTGCAACAAGGGCACCAACCAGCGCTGGGGCGCCGTCAACGTCAACCAGGGCACCTTGGCCATCGTCAACTTCGACAGCGACCTCGTGCTGGACATCAGCGGCGGTGGCTTCAACAACGGCAGCCCGGCGATCCAGTGGTACCCGACCGGCGTGTACAACCAGCGCTGGTCCTTCAACCCGAACGTGGTCCTGTAGGACGGACCTGAGGGCCGGAGCCGGCCGCCGGTCCCGCCCGGGACGGGGAGCCCGCCTCCCCGCCCCGGGCACCCCGGCACACAGCGCGGCGCCCCGCCCACACGAACCCAGGGGGGACTCCATGACCGACCGCTCCGCCGTGCGACGGCGCCTCGGCTCCGCCGCCGCCGTCCTCGCCCTCGCCGCCGGGACGGCGCTCACCGCGCCCGTCGCACCGGCGCGGGCCGAGGACTCGGCCCCGTTCACGATCGGGAACCTCGCCACCTACAACTGCCTGGAGGTCGCCGACTGGCGCACCGACGACGGCGCCCCCGTCCGCCAGTGGACCTGCACCGGCGGCGACAACCAGAAATGGGTCTGGACCGACACCGACCAACTGGTCAACGTCCACAGCGGCAAATGCCTGGAGATCCCCGGCTACAGCACCGCCCCGGGCACCCGGGCCGGCCAGTGGACCTGCAACGGCGGGCTCAACCAGGCCTGGAGCGACGCGAGCCGCCTGCACAGCGGGCTGCGCCACCTCACCAACCTCCACAGCGGCCTGCGCCTCGACGTGGCCGGCGCCAGTACCGCCGACGGCGCGCCGGTGATCCAGTGGGACCTCAACGAGGGGTACAACCAGGTCTGGTACTACTCGCCGTTCCCGCCCGGACCGCACCACTGACCGTCCACCCGCACCCGCTCAGCCACCCGACACCAGGGGGACCTCGATGACCGCAGACCGCACCTCCCCGGTCCGACGCCTGGGCTCCGCCGTCGCCGCGCTCGCCGTCACCGGTGTGCTCGCCGCGGCGGTGCCGAGCTCGGCACAGGCCGCCACCACCATCCCGTTCGAGATCCGCAACGCCATCACCAACAAGTGCCTGGAGGTCGCCGACTGGCGCACCGACGACGGCGCCCCCGTCCGCCAGTGGACCTGCACCGGCGGCGACAACCAGAAGTGGGCCTGGACCGACACCGACCAACTGGTCAACGTCCACAGCGGCAAATGCCTGGAGATCCCCGGCTACAGCACCGCCTGGGGCGTCCAGGCCGGCCAGTGGACCTGCAACGGCGGGCTCAACCAGGCCTGGTCGGAGACCGTCGTCCACCACAGCGGCATCCGCACGCTGAACAACGGCTTCAGCGGCCTCGTCCTGGACCTCACCGGCTTCAGCAGCGCCGACGGCACCCCGATCACCCAGTGGGGGCGCAACAACGGGTTCAACCAGGCCTGGCTCTACTCCCCCTGGCCGCCCGGCCCGCACAGCTGAGCCCGAACCACGACCGCCGCCCGAGCGCCCGCCCGACGGCGCCCCGGTGGGCCGACGGTCGGCCGGCCCGGCACCAGCCCGAGCCGGCTTCCGGCCCGGCTCCGGGCCCGGCACCGGCCCGGCGGTGAACCCACCGCCCCGGTCACCGGGCCGCACGGTTAGGCTCGGGCGGTGCCCGCACCCGCACCTTCACCCGCACCGCCCGAGCCGACCGCGCCGCCCGCAGCCCCGCCGTCGCCCGGGCCGACCGCGCCCGAGCCCGCCGCCGGCACCGGCGCCCCGCACCCGCGGTGGCTGCGCTCGCCGTGGCCGCGGTTCGCCCTGCTGGTGGTGATCCTCGCCGCGGCGGCCGGCTCGCTACTGCTCTGGAGCCCGTCGGCGCTGCTCACCGGCGGGCTCCCGGCCGGAGTGCCGGGGTACTGGCTGGCACCCTCGTTCACCGCGGTCTACGCGGTGGGCACGCTCGCCTTCGTGCCCCGCCCCGCGCTCAACGCGGCGGCCGGGCTGCTGCTCGGCATCCAGCAGGGCGTCCTGCTGGCCGTGCTCGGCACCACCCTGGGCGCGGCGGTGGCCTTCGCGCTGGGCCGGCTGCTCGGCCGCGACGCGCTCCGCCCCCACCTGCGCGGGCGCCTGCTGACCGCGCTGGACCAGCGGTTCACCGAGCAGGGGTTCCGCAGCGTGCTGCTGCTACGCCTGCTGCCCGGGCTGCCGTTCCAGGCGGGCAACTACGGCGCCGCGTTCTCCGGCGTGCGGTTCCTGCCGTTCCTGACCGCCACCGCGATCGGGGTGGTACCGACCACGGCGGTCTACGTCACGGCGGCGGCCACCGCCGGGGAGCCGGGGTCGGCGGCGTTCCTGGTGTCGGCCGGCGCGATCGTCGCCCTGGGCGTGGGCAGCCTGGTCTCGCTCGGGCGGGCCGCCGCCCGGCGCCGCCGCGTCCCGCGGGCCTGAGCACCCGGCGCACGCCGGCGGCTCCGGCGCGCCCGGCGACTATTCGGTCGCCTTCGCCCCGCCGTCTGCGCCAGGATGGCCGCCATGACGAACGACCAGACGACCGCCACCGACCGGCCCGAGCCCCCGTTCGCCGCAGACGAGACGCCCATGCTCACCGCATGGCTGGAGTTCCACCGCGCCACCCTCGCCCGCAAGTGCGAGGGGCTGACCGCCGACCAGCTGCGGCTGCGCTCCGTCCCGCCGTCCTCGCTCTCGCTGCTCGGCCTGGTCCGGCACATGGCGGAGGTGGAGCGCTACTGGTTCCGGATCATCCTGCTCGGCGAGGAGGCGGGGTCCGACGGCCTCTACTGGACGGCGCAGCACCCGGACGGCGACTTCGACCTCGTCGACACCGCCGACGCCGAGGCGGACTTCGCCGTCTGGCAGGGGCAGATCGCGGCCGCCCGGGCGGCCTGCGAGGGCCTGTCGCCGGAGACGGTCGGCAAGCGCCCGCGCGAGGGCCGGGAGGTGACGCTCCGCTGGATCCTGGTCCACATGATCGAGGAGTACGCCCGGCACAACGGTCACGCCGATCTGCTGCGCGAACTCGTCGACGGCGTCACCGGCGAGTGAAATCGTTCCCTCATCGTTGACAGAAGGTCAATTGGGCGGTGACCACGACCGATATGGTCTACGCGCGCAACCGTCCGCCGTTTCGCTGCGTCGCAACTGTTGCCCGGGTTCGCCCGGGTTTCCGGCGCGGCACGACTCGTACGGGGGTCGCGAGCGGGCACGGGACCGGTGATCAGTGCGATACTCGGACAGTTCCGACGAGTGGATGACGTGTCAAAAGGACACGCGCACCGGGGGACCTGTACGGAACGAGGCAGGGAGGCGCGGCATGGGAGCACTTCGCGACGAGCACCACAACGGGTGGCTGATGCCCTCCGGGAACTACCCGGCCGCGGTGTACGACGACGAGTGGATCGAGCAGGAGACGGTACAGTCCTCCCCCGCTCCCACGAAGATCGTCTCCCTGCGGCCGACGGGCTTCGAGGCCGCGCGAACGGTCGGCGAGCACATCCGAGCGAGCATCCCGGTGGTGATGGACCTCACCGAGATGGACGAGGCCGAGGCCAAGCGCATGGTCGACTTCGCCTCCGGGCTGATCTTCGGTACCTGCGGCGGGATCGAGCGGATCGCCCGCCGGGTGTTCCTGCTCACGCCGGCGGACGTCGAGGTGATGGTGATCGACCGACCGCTGGACGAGACCGGGTTCTACAACCAGAGCTGAACGGCTGCGTCCGGCAGCACGCGACCCGCGACCGGGGACGGCAGACGCCGTCCCCGGTTTTTGCTGCCCTGACACCGGCCCGGCCCGGAACGACCGGCCCGCCCCACCGGCCACAGCAGGACAAGTGAGCCTCAACTGAAGCATCCGAGAAAATAGTGAGACATCCATGTCTCATGTGACGTAGACTCGCCGCATGGCCACCGACCGCGACTCCGTCCTCGAAGCCGCCGTGGGCGTGCTCTCCCGCCGCCCGACCGCCCATCTCGACGAGATCGCCCGCGCCGCGGGCATCAGCCGCGCCACCCTGCACCGGCTCTTCCCGGGCCGCGAGGCGCTGATCCGCGAGGTCGGCCTGCTCGGGCTGCGCACGTTCGGCACCGCCCTGGACGCCGCCGCCATCGAGGACGGCGACGCGCACGCCGCGCTGCGCCGCCTGGTCGACCTGATCGTCCCGGACGCCGCGCTCTGCGCCTTCCTGGCCGGCGAGAACCAGCTCTACGACGACGACGACATCAACGAGCTCTGGGAGTCGCAGATCTCGCGGCTGCAGGCACTCTTCCTGCGCGGCCAGCAGCAGGGCGTGTTCCGCGTCGAGCTCTCCGCGGGCTGGCTCAGCGAAGCCTTCTTCGACCTGGTGGCCGGCGTCGGCTGGGCCGTCCAGGACGGCCGGCTCGCACCCCGCGACGGAGCCTTCTCACTCGCCGAACTCTTCCTCGGCGGCGCGCTGCGACCGCCGCAGCCGCACTGAGCCCCCCACCACCCACAGCACCTCGGACCACAGGCCCTCGGAACAGCGGCCGGAAACCGATACCCATGAGCAGCACCGTCCTCGTCCGCCCCCGCCAGCGCTGGATCGGCCTCGCCGTCCTCGTCCTGGCCGTCACCCTGGTCGCCGTCGACGCGACCGTCCTGTCCCTGGCCATACCGTCGATCAGCGAGACGCTGCGCCCCAGCGGCACGCAGCTGCTCTGGATCGGCGACGCCTACTCCTTCGTCCTGGCCGGCCTGCTGGTCAGCATGGGTTCGCTGAGCGACCGGATCGGCCGCAAGAAGCTGCTGCTGGCCGGCTCCACCGCGTTCGGCGCGGCCTCGTTGCTGGCCGCCTACGCGCCCAGCGCCGGCTGGCTGATCCTGGCCCGCGCGCTGCTCGGCGTGGCCGGGGCGACCATCATGCCGTCCACCCTGTCGCTGATCCGCAGCCTCTTCCCGGACGACCGCGAGCGGGCCACCGCGATCGGCATCTGGGGCGCGGCCGCCACCGCCGGTGCCGCGCTCGGCCCGGTGGTCGGCGGGGTGCTGCTGGAGCACTTCTGGTGGGGCTCGGTGTTCCTGCTGAACATCCCGGTCCTGGTCCTGCTGCTGGTCTTCGGCGCCTGGCTGCTGCCCGAGTCCAAGGACCCGAAGCCGGGCCGCTGGGACGTGCTGAGCGTGGTGCTCTCGCTGACCGGGGTGATCGGCGTGGTCTACGCGATCAAGGAGGCCGCCGCCCACGGCGTGGCGCGCTGGGACGTCCCGGTCGCGGCCGTGCTGGGCGCCGCCGCCCTGACCGTCTTCGTCCGCCGCCAGCTGCGTCTGCCCACCCCGCTGCTGGATGTCCGGCTCTTCTCCGACCGGCGCTTCACCGCGGCGGTGCTGGCCTCGCTCACCGCGCTGATCGGGCTCTCCGGCGTGGTCTTCATGACCTCCCAGTACCTGCAGCTGGTGCGCGGCTACGAGCCGCTGAAGGCCGGCCTGGCCGAGCTGCCGGCCTTCGCCGGAGCCGTGGTCGGCGGGCTGCTGACCGCCCGGCTGGCACGGCGGGCGGGCGCCCGGGCCACCCTGACGCTGGGCCTGCTGGCCATGGGCACCGGCATCGGCCTGCTCGGCTGGGTGCAGCAGGACTCCACCTACCTGGTGCTCGCCGCCGCCTTCCTGATCGTCGGCACGGCCGAGGGCGTGGTCTACACGCTCGGCGCCGACCTGGTGCTGAGCGCCGCACCCGCCGACAAGGCCGGCGCCGCCTCGGCGGTCTCCGAGACGGCGTACGAGCTGGGGACGGCACTCGGCATCGCACTGGTCGGCTCGGTGGTCGGCTCGCTCTACGCGGGCGGGCTGGCCGTGCCGGCCGGGGCGGACCAGGCCACGGCCGCCCGGGCGGGCGAGTCGCTGGGCGGCGCGGTCGAGGCCGCGCACGGCCTGCCGCAGACGCTGGCGGGGCCGCTGCTGCAGAGCGCCCGCGACGCCTTCGTGCACGGCATGAACGTCGCCGCGATCCTGGCCGGCGCGCTGCTGCTGGCCGCGTCCGCGCTCGCCTGGCGCCTGCTGCGGGGCCTGCCGAAGGCGGCCCCGGACGAGGCCGAGCCGGCGGAGCAGTCGAAGCAGGCCGAGCACTCGGACCGCGAGAAGGCGGCCGTCTAGGACCGGGCCCGGCCCTGCACCACGCGCGGGACCTCGCACCCCTCCCCGGGGTGCGAGGTCCCGCGCACGTGGGCGGTCAGACGACCCCGAACGGCAGCTCCAGCTCCGCCCAGACCACCTTGCCGTCCCTGGTCAGCCGGCTGCCCCAGCGCTGGGCCAGCTCGTTGACCAGGAACATTCCGCGCCCGCCCTCGTCCTGCTCGGCGAACGGACGCAGCTGCGGCGTCTGGCCCCCGGAGTCGGCGACCTCGACGGTGAGCACCCGGTCGCGGAAGAGCCGGAGCCGACGCGGGGCGTCGGCGTGCAGCAGGGCGTTCGTGACCAGCTCGCTGACCAGCAGCTCCGCGTAGTCGGAGAGCGCGGACAGGCCCCAGCCGTCCAGGGTGGCGCGGGTGAAGCGGCGGGCCGTACCGGGCAGCCGGCCGCCGCCGGTGAGCGGGAGGGTGGCGATCCGGTCGGCGGGCAGCGGCAGCACCCGGGCCATGATCATCGCGATGTCGTCGTCGGTGCCGTCCGTGACGAGGGCGCCGAGGACGGCGTCGCAGCTCTCCTCCAGGGTGCGACCGGGGCCGGAGAGGGTGCGGGCGAGCAGGTCGATGCCGTCGTCGAGGTCGTGGCCGCGCCGCTCGACCAGACCGTCGGTGTAGAGGGTGAGCATGCCGCCCTCGGGGAGGGTGAACCCGATGGACTCGAAGGCCACGCCGCCCACCCCCAGCGGCACGCCGGGCGGGACGTCGATCCTGCGGGCGGTGCCGTCGGGAGAGACCCAGACCGGTGGCAGGTGCCCGGCCGAGGCGACCTGCACCGTCCGCTCCAGCGGGTCGTAGACGGCGCAGATACAGGTGGCGAACTGGCCCTCGCCGATCCCCGAAGCGGTCTCGTCCAGCCGGGTGAGCACCTGCTCGGGCGGCATGTCCAGGGTGGCCAGGGTCCGGGCGACGGTGCGCAGCTGGCCCATCGTGGCGGCGGCGCGGATGCCGTGGCCCATCACGTCGCCGACGACCAGCGCGACCCGCCCGCAGGAGAGCGGGACGACGTCGAACCAGTCGCCGCCGACCTCGCTGGTCATGCTGCTGGGCAGGTAGCGGTAGGCGATCTCCAGACCGAGCGTGCGGTGGATCTCCTGCGGCAGCAGGCTGCGCTGCAGCGTGAGCGCGGTCTCGCGTTCACGCCGGTAGAGCCGGGCGTTGTCGATCGCGATGGCGGTGCGCGCGACCAGCTCCTCGGCGAGCGCGACATCGGCGGCGGTGAACGGCTCGGAGTTGCGCATCCGGATGAACTCCGAGCCGCCGAGCACCATGCCCCGGGCGGTCAGCGGCACCATCAGGTACGAGTGGATGCCGGCCTCCATGCCGGGCGCCACCCGCTCCTCGGTGGCGACCAGGCCGCGCAGCACGTCCTCGTCGACCCGGGCGCGCAGCAGCGGGCGGCCGCTGCGCAGGCACTGGGTGTAGCTGCGGTCGGGGGCGTACTCGGAGACGTCGCCGACGGTGTCGACGGCGTGCGCCAGGCCGGACTCGTACGATTCGCCGACGGCGACGGCGCGCAGCTGGACGGAGCGGTCCTCCGGGATCGCGGTCGGCTCGGCGCCGCGCAGCACCGGCTCCAGCAGGTCGACGGTGGCGAAGTCGGCGAACCGGGGGACGACGGCCTCGATCAGCTCCTCGGCGGTGCGCTGGAGGTCGAGGGTGGTGCCGATCCGGGCGGTGGCCTCGGCGATGGTGGTGAGACGTTCCTGCGCGCGGGCGGCGCGGGCCTCGGCCTGGAAGCGCTCGGTGACGTCGATGATGGAGGAACAGACGCCGAAGACCCGGCCGGTGGAGTCCTCCAGCCGGAAGTAGGAGGCGGACCAGGCGCGGTCGCGGCGCGGATCGCCGGGGACGCGGCCGTGCGAGCGGGCGTCGACCACCGGCCGGCCGGTGGTGAGCACCTGTCTCATGGTCTGTTCTATCTCGGCGCTGTTGATGCCGGGCAGGACCCCGCTGATCCGGCGTCCCAGGTGCTCCTCGACGGGGACGCCGTTCATCCGGGCCAGCGCCCCGTTGAGCCGGACGTAGCGCAGGTCGGTGTCGTAGACGGCCATGCCGATCGGGGACTGGCCGAAGATGCCGTCGAGGACGGCGAGGTCGGCCTCGACCCGGTGCAGGGCCTGGGTGTCGGAGGCGGTGGCGAGCAGCAGCAGGGTGCCGCCGGGGCCGGCGATCGGGTACGTGCGGAACTCCAGCTCGACGACGTGGCCGTCGCGGTGGCGGACCGGGAAGACACCGGACCAGCCCTTGCCGCTCATGATGCGCTCGAACAGGGCGAGCACCTCGGGGCGGCCGGTCCGGGCGGTGAGCAGCTGGGCGGCGTAACGGCCGACGGCCTCGTCGGCGGAGTAGCCGAGCAGCGCCTCGGCGTCCTCGCTCCAGTGCAGGATGAGGCCGTCCTCCTGGAGCAGCGCGGTGGCGAGCGGGACAAGGCGATGGCCGTCCAGGCGTACGGAGGCTCCACCCGGTGCGGGGCCGGCGGCGTCGGTCGCGTCCCATTCGTGTCCGTGCATGATCAGGCAGCACCCCGCGTTCGGCTCGTGCCCGGCCGGGCGGGGCCTCGCGGTCCGTGCCGGCCGGGGTTCTTCTCCAGACTGCACGGACATCGGCCGCCCGGCGACCCCTTGGTCAAAGGTTCGTCGGACGGGCCTGGTGTACGGGCGTCATGGGCGTACCGGCCGCAGCGTACCCTCCAGAAGGCTCGCCCACTGCCGGATCACTCCGGATCGTCTGGCGCTGTCGTCGGAGAGCAGGTTGGCCAGTCCGAGACCGCGTGCCATGTCGAGGGTCGCCTGCACCGTCTCGCGCACTCCGGGCCGGCTTTCGTCGGCGTCCAGGAACTCGACGGCGGCCCGGTGGGCCTCGCGGCCGACCCGGCCCTCCAGTGCGACGATCCGCGTACGCAGCGGTTCCTCGGTGGCGGCGGCGACCCACAGATGGAGGGCGGCGCGGAACAGCGGCCCGGTGTAGAGGCGCACGATCATGTCGACGACGGCCACGGTGCGGTCGGGTCCGGCGGCCGGCAGCGCGTCCGCATGGGCGCGGACGGCTGCCAGCCGCTCGGCGGTGACGTGTTCGACGGCCGCGGTGAAGAGGTCCTCGCGGGTGGGGAAGTGGTGCTGGGCGGCGCCCCGGGAGACGCCCGCGCGTTCGGCGACCACGGTGACGGTGGAGCCGTTCCAGCCGACCTCGGCCAGGCAGTCGACGGCCGCCGCCAGCAGCCGCTGCCGGGTGGCGCGGCTGCGGTCCTGCTGGGGAGTACGGGCGGCGGGGTGGGCGGTCATCGGCGGCGACTGGTCCTGTCCGTGCGGTGTCCGGGCGGGGTCGATCCTCGCAGATCCGCGACCGGGCTCAGCGGGCGGCCTCACGGGCGCGCAGCTCGCGGCGCAGGATCTTCCCGGCGGCCGACTTGGGGACGGCGTCCAGGAACTCCACCGCGCGGACCTTCTTGTACGGGGCGACCTCGCCCGCCACGAAGGAGGTGACGTCCTGCTCGGTGAGCGCGCTGCCGGGAGCGCGGACCACGAAGGCCTTGGGGTACTCGGCGCCCTCCGCGTCCAGGACGCCGATCACCGCGGCGTCGGCGATCTGCGGGTGGGTGAGCAGCAGGGCCTCCAACTCGGCGGGGGCGACCTGGTAGCCCTTGTACTTGATCAGCTCCTTGACCCGGTCGACGACGTAGAGGTAGCCGCGGTCGTCGACGTAGCCGATGTCGCCGGTGTGCAGCCAGCCGTCGGCATCGACGGTGGCGGCGGTGTCGGAGAGGCGGCCGAAGTAGCCCTTCATCACCTGCGGGCCGCGGAGCAGCAGCTCGCCCGGCTCGCCCGGGCCGAGGTCGGCGCCGCTGCCGTCCAGGGCGGCGACCCGCAGTTCGGTCGAGGGCACCATCCGGCCGACCGAGCCCGGCGGGGGGTCGGTCTCGGTCGGGGAGACGACGTGCGAGACCGGCGACAGCTCGGTCATGCCGTAGCCCTGGAGGATGTGCGGCAGGCCGAGCCGGCGGGCGCAGGCGTCGGCCAGTTCGGTGTCCAGCGGCGCGGCCGCGCAGAGCAGGTACTCCACCGAGGAGAGGTCGAAGCGCTCGACCACCGGGTGCTTGGCCAGGGCGAGCGCGATCGGCGGGGCCACGATCAGGGCCTGGACGCGCTGCTCCTCGATGGTGCGGCAGAACTGCTCCAGGTCGAAGCGCGGCAGGACGACGACGGTGGCGCCGCACCGCAGCGGCTGGTTGAGCAGGGCGGCGATGCCGTAGATGTGGAAGAAGGGGAGGACGGCGAGGATCCGCTCGCCCTCCCTCGGCCGGTACAGGGCGTCCACCTGGGCGAGGTTGGTGGCGATCGAGCGGTGGGTGAGCATCACGCCCTTGGGCAGGCCGGTGGTCCCGCTGGAGTAGGGCAGGACGGCGATGTCGGTACCGGGGTCGATCACGGGCTCGGGCTCGTCGCCGCCGGAGGCGAGCAGGTCCGCCAGTGAGCGGTGTCCTTCGGCACCGTCCAGCACGATGATCTCGGCGAGCGCCCGGCCCTCGGCGGCGAGCTTCTCGGCGGCCTGCCGGGCGGTGGCCAGGAACGGCGAAACCGTGATCAGCCAGCGGGCGCCGCTGTCGGCGAGCTGGCCGGCCAGCTCGCCGGGGGTGGCCAGGGAGGAGGCCGTGGTGACGGTGGCGCCGGCCCGGGTGGCACCGTAGAAGGCCATCGGGTAGGCGATGGTGTTGGGACTGAACAGCGCCACCACGTCGCCCTGGCGCACGCCCGCCTCGGCCAGTCCGGCGGCTACCCGGCGGACGGCCGTGGCGAGCCGCGCATGGCTGACCGACTCCCCGGTGACCCCGTCGATCAGGGCCGGCCGGTCGCCGTACCGGTCGGCGGCGCCGAGCACCGCCTCGTGGATCGGCAGATCGACGAGGCCGACGTCAGGGAACTCGCTGCGGAACACCAAGGCGTGCCTCCAAAGGGGTAGTTGACACCCGGTCGGGTGGCCGGCGAGTGGTCCTGGCCCGCCGGAAGGCCGAGCTCGCGGAAAGGAGCATACGGACAGTGGCGAGGCGTTGCTCCATTGTGACGAAGGATCGTGGAATCCCGGTCGGCCCGATCGGCGCGCCCGGCAAGCACGGGCCGCCGGGGCGTACCGGCGAACCACCGCCTCCGACCAGGGCGCACCTCGCCGGGCGCCGGGCGGGCCGGTCGGGCGGGCCCGCCCCTCGCCCGGAGGCCGGCCTGCGCCGTCGGCGTCGCGCTGGTGTTCGCGGGCGGCACGCCTGCTCCCGTCGGCCCTGCGCGGCAGGGCTCAGTAGGACTTCGGCAGCCCGAGGGTGTGCTGGGCCACGAAGTTGAGCACCATCTCGCGGCTGACCGGGGCGACCCGGCCGACCCGGGTGGCGGCGAGCAGGGCGCCGAGCCCGTACTCCTGGGTGAGGCCGTTGCCGCCCAGGGTCTGGACGGCCTGGTCGACGGTGCGGGCGGCGGCCTCTCCGGCCGCGTACTTGGCCATGTTGGCGGCCTCCCCCGCGGCGAGGTCGTCGCCCCCGTCGTAGAGCAGTCCGGCCTTCTGGGTCATCAGGCGGGCGAGCTCGATCTCCACCGCGCACTGGGCGAGCGGGTGGGCCAGGCCCTGGTGGGCACCGATCGGGGTCGACCAGACGGTCCTGGTCTTGGCGTACTCGACGGCCCGGCCGAGGGCCTGGCGGGCAAGGCCGAGCGAGAACGCGGCGGTCATGATCCGCTCGGGGTTGAGCCCGGCGAAGAGCTGGAGCAGCCCGGCGTTCTCGTCGCCGACCAGGGCCTCGGCGGGCAGCCGGACGTCGTCCAGGAAGACCTGGAACTGCTTCTCGGGGGCGACGAGTTCCATCGGGATCGGGTGGTACTCGAAGCCGGGGGTGTCGCGCGGGACGACGAAGAGGGCGGGCCTGAGCTTGCCGGTCCGTGCGTCCTCGGTGCGGGCGACGAACAGCACGGCGTCGCTGTGGTCGATGCCGGAGACGAACACCTTGCGGCCGGTGAGCAGCCAGTCCTCGCCGTCGCGGCGGGCGATGGTGGAGATGCGGTGGGAGTTGGATCCGGCGTCCGGTTCGGTGATGCCGAAGGCCATCCTCCGGGTGCCGTCGGCGAGCCCGGGCAGCCACTGCTGCTTCTGCTGCTCGGTGCCGTAGCGGGCGATCACCGTGCCGCAGATCGCCGGCGAGACGATCAGCAGCAGCAACGGGCAGCCGGCGGTGCCGAGTTCCTCCAGGACGATGGCGAGGTCGGTGATGCCGCCGCCCCCGCCGCCGTACTCGGCGGGCAGGTTGACCCCGAGGTAGCCGGCCTTGCCGGCCTCGGCCCAGAGCTCGTCTGCGGGCTGGCCGGCCCGGGCCTTGCCGAGGTAGTACGCGGATCCGTAGCGGTGGCCGAGGTCGGCCACCGCGCGGCGCAGCGCCTGGCGTTCGGGGGTCTCGATCAGCGGGCTGCCGGGGGCGGTGGTGCGCGGTGCGGACATGCGGTTTGTCCTTCCGGGCGGGACTCGGGGAGCGGGCGGGTACGGGGAGCGGGCGAAGTCGGCGTGCGGGCGGGCCTCAGGGAGCCGGCTGCACGACGGCGAGCAGGGTGCCGAGTTCGACCTGCTGGCCGGGTGTGGCGCGCAGTTCGGTGAGGACGCCGTCGGCGGGGGCGGTGACGCGGTGCTCCATCTTCATCGCCTCCAGCCAGAGCAGCGGCTGGCCGGCGGTGACGGTGTCGCCCACGGCGACGGCGGTGCGGACAACGGTGCCGGGCATCGGGGCGAGCAGGGCCCCCGGGTCGGCCTGGGAGGCCGGGTCGGGGAAGCGCTCCACCGCGGTCAGCACGGTGGCGCCGGCCGGGGTGTCCAGGTGGACCCGGTCGCCGTAGCGCGCGATGTCGTAGCCGCTCCGGACGCCGTCGGTGTCGAGGACCACCCGGGTGGGCGTCGCGGAGACGAGCGTCGTGCCCGGGTGGTCCTCGGCGGCGAGACCGGCACGGCCGAACCGGTAGCGGACGTCGTACACGGTGGCGTCGGCGGCGGCGTACCGCTTGGTCTGCGGCTGCGAGGGCAGGTTGCGCCAGCCGGAGGGCAGCGCCGCACCGCGGCGGCGTTCGGCGGCGTCGGCCAGCGCGGCGGCGAGGGCGGGCAGCGCGTCCCCGCCCGGGGCGGGGGCGAGGTCGGCGGCGTGCTCGGTCAGGAAGGCGGTGTGCACGCGGCCGGCCAGGAAGGCGGGGTGGCGCAGCGCCGCGACGAGCAGCTCCCGGTTGGTGACCGGCCCGTGGATGCGGGCACGGGTGAGCGCGTCGGCGAGCCGGCGGGCGGCGGCGGCCCGGGTGGGCGCCCAGGCGATGACCTTGGCGAGCATCGGATCGTAGTGGACGCCGATCACGCTGCCGGCTTCGACGCCGGAGTCCAGACGCAGCCCGGTGTCACCGTCCGCGGTGGCGAACTCGGCGGTGGTACCGGGGAGTTCGAGGCGGTGCAGGACGCCGGTCTGCGGCTGCCAGTCGCGGGCCGGGTCCTCGGCGTACAGGCGGGCCTCGATGGCGTGGCCGCGCGGGGCGGGCGGCTGCGCGGCGGGCAGCGGTTCGCCCTCGGCGACGCGCAGTTGCAGGGCGACCAGGTCGAGCCCGGTGACGCACTCGGTGACGGGGTGCTCGACCTGCAGGCGGGTGTTCATCTCCAGGAAGTGGAACCGGCCGTCGGGGCCGAGCAGGAACTCGGCGGTGCCGGCGCCGGTGTAGCCGATCGCCCGGGCGGCGGCGACGGCGGCCGCGTGCAGGGCGGCGCGCAGCTCCCCGTCGAGGCCGGGGGCCGGGGCCTCCTCGATGACCTTCTGGTGGCGGCGCTGCAGCGAGCAGTCGCGTTCGCCGACCGCCCACACCGTGCCGTGGACGTCGGCGAGCAGCTGCACCTCGACGTGCCGGCCGGTGGGCAGGTAACGCTCGCAGAACACCTCGTCCGATCCGAAGCTGTTCGCCGCCTCGGCGCGGGCCTCGGCCAGCCGGGCGGCGAGTTCGTCCAGCCGGTGGACCACCCGCATGCCGCGCCCGCCGCCGCCCGCGGCCGCCTTCACCAGCAGCGGCAGATCGGCCTCGACGGGGTCGGTGACGGCCTCCAGGACGGGCACGCCGGCGGCGGCCATCAGCCGCTTCGCGGCGGTCTTGGAGCCCATCGCGGCGATCGCGGCCGGGGGCGGGCCGATCCAGGTGAGGCCGGCGTCGAGCACCGCCCGGGCGAACTCCTCGTTCTCGGAGAGGAAGCCGTAGCCGGGGTGGACGGCGTCGGCGCCGGCGGCCAGCGCGGCCTTGACGATCAACTCGCCGCGCAGGTAGGTGTCCGCGGGCGCCGCACCGGGCAGGCGGACGGCGGTGTCCGCCTCCCGGGTGTGCGGGGCGTCGGCGTCCGGGTCGGCGTACACGGCGGTGGTGGCGATACCGAGGCTCCGGCAGGTGCGGAAGACCCGGCGGGCGATCTCGCCCCGGTTGGCGACCAGCAGGTTGGTGATCACGTCGGTCCCTCTCAGAGTCGGATCACATGCGGAAGACGCCGTAGCCGCGCGCGCCCTCGACGGGCGCGTTGTGGATCGCGGAGAGGCAGAGGCCGAGCACGGTCCGGGTGTCGCGGGGATCGATCACCCCGTCGTCGTAGAGCCGGCCGGAGAGGAAGACGGGCAGCGACTCCGCCTCGATCTGCTGCTCGACCATCGCCCGGATCGCGGCGTCGGCGTCCTCGTCGTACGGCTGCCCCTTGGCCGCCGCGGACTGCCGGGCCACGATCGACAGCACCCCGGCGAGCTGCTGCGGGCCCATCACCGCCGACTTGGCACTCGGCCAGGTGAACAGGAACCGCGGATCGTACGCCCGCCCGCACATGCCGTAGTGACCGGCGCCGTAGGAGGCCCCCATCAGCACCGACAGGTGCGGCACCGTGGAGTTGGCGACGGCGTTGATCATCATCGCGCCGTGCTTGATGATGCCGCCCTGCTCGTAGTCCTTGCCGACCATGTAGCCGGTGGTGTTGTGCAGGAACAGCAGCGGGATGTCCCGCTGGTTGGCCAGCTGGATGAACTGCGCGGCCTTCTGCGACTCCGCGCTGAACAGCACGCCCTGCGCGTTGGCGAGGATGCCGACCGGGTAGCCGTGCAGCCGGGCCCAGCCGGTGGCGAGGCTGGTGCCGTAGAGCGGCTTGAACTCGTCGAAGTCCGAGCCGTCGACGATCCGGGCGATCACCTCGCGCGGGTCGAACGGGATCTTGAGGTCGCCGGGGACGATGCCGAGCAGCTCGTCCTCGGCGTACTTCGGCGGTTCGGCGAACGGGTCCGGGCCGGGGCCCGGCCTGCGGTGGTTCAGCCGGGCGACGATCCGCCGGGCCAGCCGCAGCGCGTCCGGCTCGTCCACCGCGAAGTGGTCGGCCAGGCCGGAGGTGCGGGCGTGCATCTCGGCGCCGCCGAGCGACTCGTCGTCGGACTCCTCGCCGGTGGCCATCCTGACCAGCGGCGGACCGCCCAGGAAGACCTTGGCGCGTTCCTTCACCATCACGGTGTGGTCGGACATCCCCGGCACGTAGGCGCCGCCGGCCGTGGAGTTGCCGAACACCACCGCCACGGTGGGGATTCCGGCCGCGGAGAGCCGGGTGAGGTCGCGGAAGAGGGCGCCCCCGGGGATGAAGATCTCCTTCTGGCTGGGCAGGTCGGCGCCGCCGGACTCGACCAGGTTGACCACCGGGAGGCGGTTGGTCAGCGCGATCTCGTTGGCGCGCAGGGCCTTGCGCAGCGTCCAGGGGTTGCTGGCCCCGCCGCGCACAGTGGGGTCGTTGGCGGTGATGACGCACTCGACGCCCTCGATCACACCGATCCCGGTGACCAGCGCCGCGCCGACCGGGTAGTCGCTGCCCCAGGCGGCGAGCGGGGAGAGCTCCAGGAACGGCGAGTCCTGGTCGATCAGCAGCTCGATCCGCTCGCGCGGCAGCAACTTCCCCCGGCCGCGGTGTCGTTCGACGTACTTGGGGCCGCCGCCGGCCAGTGCCTTGGCGTGTTCGGCGTCCAGCTCGGTGAGCCTGGCGAGCATCGCGGCACGGTGCTCGGCGTAGTCGGCGCCGGCCGGGTCGAGGCGGGTGGGCAGGACGGTCACAGCAGCGCCTCCGGGATGTCGAGGTGGCGGGAGCGCAGCCACTCCCCCAGCGCCTTGGCCTGCGGGTCGAAGCGGTGCTGGGCGGCGACGCCCTCGCCGAGCAGGCCGGTGATGGTGAAGTTGACCGCGCGAAGGTGCGGGAGCAGCTGTCGGGTGATCGGCAACTCCGCCGCCTCCGGGAGGAGTTCGCGAAGCCGGTCGACGGTGAGGGTGTGGGCGAGCCAGCGCCAGCCGGCCGCGTCGCGGGCCCAGACACCGAGGTTGGCGTCGCCGCCCTTGTCGCCGCTGCGGGCTCCGAGCACCCGGCCGAGCGGCGCCCGGACGGTCGGGCCGGCCTCCGGCGGCGCCGGCAGCGCCGGGTCGGGGTGCGGCGGCGGCTCGGCCGGGCCGGTGACCGGCGCGGGCGGCACGACGATCCGCCGCCCGTCGGGCAGCACCGCGGTGTGCTCCACCGTCTTGGCGTCGACGTACGCGGTGGTGAACACCCCGTAGGGCGACCCCGCTCCGGGCGGCGCGGTGAGGTGGAACCCGGGATAGCCGGCCAGTCCCAACTCCACCGCTGCCCTGCCGAGTTCGCGCCCGACCTTGGCCGGGTCGCGGTCCCGGGCGGTGAGCCGCAGCAGCGCGGAGGCACTCTCCTCGGTGGCGGCGTCGGGGTGGTCGGTGCGGGCGAGGGTCCAGCGCAGCTCGGCGGGACGGTCCTGTGGCGCCAGCGCGTCGGCCAGCTGCTGCCGCACCAGTGCGGCCTTGGCCTCGATGTCCAGCCCGGTCAGGACGAACACCACCTCGTTGCGGTGGCCGCCGAGCCGGTTCAGCCCGACCTTGAGGGTCGGCGGCGGCGCCTCGCCGCGCACGCCGTGGATCCGGACCCGGTCGGGCCCCTCCCGGGTGAGCCGCACGGTGTCCAGCCGGGCCGTGACGTCCGGGCCGAGGTAACGCGCGTCGCCCGTCTCGTAGAGGAGTTGGGCGGTGACGGTCCCGGTGGTGACGGCGCCGCCGGTGCCCGGGTGCTTGGTGATGACGCTGGAGCCGTCCGGAGCCAGCTCGGCGATCGGGAAGCCGGGCCGGGTGACGTCGTGCTCACGGAAGAACGCGTAGTTGCCGCCGGTCGCCTGCGCGCCGCACTCCAGGACGTGCCCGGCCACCACGGCGCCGGCGAGCGCGTCCAAGTCCCCCGGGCCCCAGCCGAATCGGGCGATCGCCGGGCCGACGACCAACGCCGCGTCGGTGACCCGGCCGGTGACCACCAGGTCGGCCCCGGCGGCGAGACACTCCGCGATGCCGAAGGCGCCGAGGTAGGCGTTGGCCGCCAGCAGGCCGTCGGGGAGCCCGAGTTCGGCCCGGCGGGGCAGCAGGTCGTCCCCCTCCACGTGGGCGACGGCGGGGGACAGTCCCTGACGCTGCGCCAGGTCGCGGATCGCGTCGGCGAGTCGGCCCGGATTGAGCCCACCGGCGTTGACCACGATCCGCACCCCGCGCTCCAGCGCCAGGCCGAGGCACTCCTCCATCTGCCGCAGGAACGTCCTCGCATAGCCGAGCGAGGGATCCTTGAGCCGGTCCCGGGCCAGGATGAGCATGGTCAGCTCGGCCAGGTAGTCCCCGGTCAGAACGTCCAGCGGCCCACCCGTGAGCATCTCGCGGACCGCCGAGAAGCGGTCCCCGTAGAAGCCCGACGCGTTGCCGATCCGCAGTACCGAACGCGACCCCACAGGTGCGCCTCCCCTACCGGTGGCCCAACGCCTGCCACGCTTGCCGTCGGGCAGCAGCGTGGCACCGGGACGGAGAAAAAGCAATCATGCCTGCTTGTTTTCTGGACCGCGCGCCGCCGCCCCCTCCGGCGGCTCCACACTCCCGCCACACCGAGTGACTTGAGCCGGGCCACGACAGGGGGAACCTGGCCAGGCGCAGTGGACTACCGGAGACGGGTCGCAGTCCGGACAAGGTCGGCGACGGCCCTGGACCGGCTGTGCGGCGGCCAGGCGATCACGGTGGTGACTTTCGGCGCGTCCAGCACGGGCACGGCGGCGAGGTCACCGTGCAGTTGAGCTCGGCACGACTCCGGTGAGACCGCGCAGGCACGGCCCAGCGCGACGAGCTGCAACAACTGCGCGTGGTCGCGGACCTGCGGGCCGGGGCCGGGCGGGTAGGTGCCGTCGGGGTCGGGCCAGCGTGGCAGGGGCAGGCCGGGCAGCCCGGTGATGTCGGCCATGTGCACATGGGTCCGGACGGTGAGCGGATGCCCGGCCGGCAGGACCACGACCTGGCCCTCCGTACTGAGTTCCTCGGTGTGGAACCCGGCCGTCGAGTCGAACGGCCGGTGCAACAGCGCCACGTCGGCCCGGCCCTCGCGCAGAAGTCGTTCCTGCTCGGCCGGGCCGCACAGCATGACGTCGACGGGGACCGCGCCGGGTTCGGCGGCGTACGCGTCCAGCAGTCTCGCCAGCAGTTCGCGGGACGCGCTGGCCTTCGTGACCAGGACCAGGCCGGGACGGCCGGTCGAGGGAAGGGCGGCGCGGCGGGTCCGGCGCTCGGCCGCTTCGACCGCGTCGAGGGCCGCCCGGCCCTCGACCAGCAGCACCGAGCCGGCATCGGTCAGCGTGACGGTGCGGCTGGTCCGATCCAGCAGCGCTGCCCCGAGTCGGCGTTCGAGCTGCTGGATCGCCCGTGACAGAGGCGGCTGTGCGATCCCGAGCCGCTGCGCGGCGCGCCCGAAGTGCAACTCCTCGGCGACGGCGACGAAGTAGCGCAGTTCCCTGGTCTCCATCCGGCCACGGTACTCCGGATCAATACCTGAGAGGTATCGTTGCCCACCCAATCGGTCTTGGACCCCCGCCGGGGTCCGAGAGCAGCATGGTCCCCATGAGCGAACGAACGATTGCGCTGGTCACCGGCGCAAACAAGGGAATCGGCTACGAGATCGCCGCGGGCCTCGGCGCCCTCGGCTGGAGCATCGGCGTCGGCGCCCGCGACGAACAGCGCCGCGACGCCGCGGTGGACAGACTGCGCGCGGCCGGCGTCGAGGCATTCGGCGTACCGCTGGACGTGACCGACGACGCGAGCGCGACCGCCGCCGCACGGCTGATCGAGGATCAGGCCGGACGCCTCGACGTGCTCGTCAACAACGCCGCCATCGCCGGCGGCATGCCCCAGGAACCCACCCGGGTCGATCCCGCCACCATCCGGACGGTCGTGGAGACCAACGTGATCGGCGTCATCCGCGTCACCAATGCGATGCTGCCGCTGCTGCACCGCTCCGCCTCACCACGGATCGTGAACATGTCCAGCAGCGTCGGCTCCCTCGCCCGGCAGTCAGGACCCACTGCCGAGCAGACCGCAGGCCCGGTGTCCGGGGCGTACGCGCCGTCGAAGGCGTTCCTGAACGCCGTCACCCTCCAGTACGTCCGGGAGCTGAGCGGCACGAACATCCTGATCAACGTCGGTTGCCCCGGCTACGTCGCGACCGACCTCAACGGCTTCCGCGGCGTGCGCACCCCCGAACAGGGCGCGGCGATCGCCATCAAACTCGCGACCCTGCCCGACGACGGCCCGACCGGACAGTTCTTCGACGACGCCGGTGTAGTTCCCTGGTGATGTGCAGGACCGTCATCACCCGCCGGGGTCGCCGCTTCGCCCGCACGTCTCGAACAGCCTCGTGGTTCCAACTACCGTGTCCCGGCTCAGAAACCGTGTGACTAGTGCCGTATCAGGCAACGTTCGCCCCGCGTTCTTGCCGGTCGAGTGCGGCGCGCGCGGGGCACGTAGTCTCGCGGGATGCATTCTCACCTGA